>JBJEVL010000084.1:0-15080 GCA_051884335.1 Akkermansia sp.
TGTAGCTCATGTTGACCGCAATGGCCAGCACATTGACATCCTGCTCCTGAATCCCCAGACGCGCCACGCGAGCCGCCTTGGCGATTTTGGCAAAGGGGCGCTCAATCGCCCCGCAAAGTCCCGGTGTGTTGTGCTTGACGCGGGTATCGTACACAGCCATCAGCCCGCGGAGGAAGCTCCCCGTGTTCTTGAAGTCCAACACCGGCTTGGGGCCGCTCTTCCACACGCAGGCTCCCGTCTCGGCAATCACGGCCGGATCCTGCCAACCCACGCCCAGCCCCAGCTCCGAAGCCACGGGATCCCAACCGTTGAGCACGCTCCAGCCGCCGCTGCCGCCCATGCCGGCTCCCTTGCGGTACAGCCACTCGCGCAGCGACACCGTCGGCGACACAGCGCAGTTGACCACATAGGCCCCGGGCAGCGCGTAGGCGGGCACATCCAACCAACCACCCGCAAAATCGACCCGCAGGGGCACATGCTTGGGTGCCTTGATGCGATCCACCACCTCGCTGCTGCTCGTCGGGCGCCCCTCGGGCGCGGTTTTCTCCAGCACGACAAAATCCATACCCCGGTGGAGGCAGAAGGCGCGCTTGGCATCCACATACTTATCGTCGGTCGTCACCGCCAGAATATCGGGGCTGGTTTGCTCCACCGCCGAGGCAAAGGAAAGCACTTCATCGTCATCCGTGGACAGCACCACCTCATCCACGCAGGACAGCGCGCGAATCAAGGCAATCTTGTCGCTGTCCTCCAACACGGACTTCTTGTCATAGAGCTTCCACAGCAAGTCCGCCGGGGGGAAGGAGACGATGAGGTAATCGCCCAAGGCGCGGGCGTCCTCAAAAAAACGGATATGTCCGGCATGCAGCACATTGAAGGCACCGGAAACGAATACTTTTTTCATGGAGAGAATGTTAGGCTTGAAGGTAGAAAGGCGGGCTCAAGCGATATTCCGAGCACACGCCGGGGGAAAGATGGCTCATTTAATGAGCCCCAGCCAGCGATAAAAGAGCTCCGCAGGGGTGGGAAGAGAAAAGGAGGACACCGACCGCACGCACGAATCGCGCCACTGGGGCATGCGGCTCAGCAGATACTGCTGCGCCATCGGCAGCAGCACCGCCGAAAGCAGCTGCAAAGCCAAGCGCCGCAGGGGAGATGCGGGCGAAGCTGCCACGGGCGCCCGCCGATGCATCAACAACCGCGCGCCCGCCAGTCCGACCAACCCGGCGGCGCCCAAGCGCAGGGCGTTGCCGGAGACGCGCAGCGAACCGACGCGCTGACGCGCACGCACCCGCAGCTCGGCCAGCGCGTCGAGCGCCCCGAGTCGCGTGGTCGCCAAGCGGGTCAGGAGTTCCTGTTTCCTTTGAGCAGAAGTCGGAGACATTGCCAATCGTTACTGAGTTCCGTCCGTGTGGCGGGCAGGAGCGGCTGCCGCCCGAGAAGCGTTGCCGCCAGCAGCAGCGCCGCTGCCGCCAGCAGCTGCACCGCCAGCACGACGACCAAGGCCCACGCAGCACCCACCAGCGCGCTGAGCAGCAACACCGCCAGCGCACAAAGCAACACATAGGCCACCGCCAGCAGGAACACCGCCAGCACCAGGAACAGGAGCCGGCGCCGCTGGCGCACCGCATACTCGCCCAACTCCACGCGGCAGAGCTCGGCGAGCGCCTGCGAATGATCCATCGTCTGCAGCGCGACATCGCGCGCGGCAGACAACACCCCGGGTTCCCCGGTCTCGGAAGCCGAGCGACCCAGTAGCCGTTGCAGCACAGCAGGCAGCATATCCGTCACGCATTCAACGGCGTCCGCCCAGCAGCAAGCCCAGAATAACACCCACACCGAGGGCACCCAGCACCGTACTCGTCGGGTTCTCCTTCACATAGGCCTCACCCGCCTTGTGCAGCTCGCGAGCCTTGTCGCAGGTCACGTTCCAGCCCTCGTTGATTTGCTTGCGCGCCTGATCCGTGTAGTTGAGCACGTTCTCCATCTGGTCAGCCGTGGCATGGCGCAGCTTCTCATACTGCTGCTCCGCGAACTGGCGCGCCGCCTGCAGGCGATCGCAGGCATCGGCCGTCGGAGCGGGATCGGGGACGGGAGCCGCCGTTGTCGTCTTATTCTCTTCCGTATCCATGGTGATTCGTTGTGTAGGGGGTTAAAAGATTCGTTTACCGGCGGGGAAAAACACCCCCGCTGTCATTTGGAAACTAATACCATATCCGGCGTTCAAAATCAAGCATGCTCCGCCGAAAATACGACACAGCCTCCTCCCCGCCCGGTTTGCATGCCGTATTTTCCCCGTCCTGCGGAATAATTGCCTTGCCTTTTGCCGCGAAATCCGCTATGATGCCACGGCTAAAAAAATAGGTAATGAGAGCGATTCTTGCATTAGAAGACGGAACCATTTTCGAGGGAACCGCATTCGGCGCCACCGGGACGGTGACGGGTGAGGCCTGCTTCAACACCTCCATGACCGGTTATCAGGAGGTGCTGACCGACCCCTCCTACCGCGGACAGATTGTCACGATGACCTACCCGCTCATCGGCAACTACGGCGTCTGCGAGGCCGACAACGAAAGCGCCTGCCCGCAGGTGCGCGGTTTCGTGGTGGCCGAGCTGGCGCGCCGCCACTCCAACCGCCGGGCTGAGGAAGCGCTCGACACCTGGATGGAGCGCCACGGCATCCCGGGCATCGAGGGGGTGGACACCCGCAAACTCACCAAGCTGCTGCGCACCAAGGGCGCCCAGCGCGCCTGCCTCAGCACCGAGCTGAGCGCCGAGGAGGCCGTTGCCGCGGCGCAGGCGGCTCCCCCCATGAGCGGCAGCGATTTCGTGACCGAGGTCTCCACGGCCGACAGCTACCACTGGGAGGGCGAGAGCCGCGACTGGCAGCTGCCCAACAAGACCACCGGCGACCTGCGCGAGTACGCCGACCTGCCCCCCGTGCGCTACCGCATCGTGGCCTACGACTTCGGCATCAAGCGCAACATCCTGCGCTGCCTGCGCCGCGACGGCTTCGATGTCACCGTCGTCAACGCCTACACACCCGCCGAGGAGGTGCTCGCCCTCAAGCCCGACGGCATCTTCCTCTCCAACGGGCCCGGCGACCCCGCCGCCCTGCCCCGCATCCACGCCGAGCTCAGGAAGCTGCTCGGCAAGCTGCCCATCTTCGGCATCTGCCTCGGGCACCAGCTGCTCGGCCACGCCTTCGGCGGCAAGACCTTCAAGCTCAAGTTCGGGCACCGCGGCGGCAACCAGCCCGTTCAGGACCTGCGCACGGGCAAGGTAGCCATCACCTCGCAGAACCACGGCTTCGCCGTCGATCCCGACTCGCTGCCCGCTGATGTCGAGGTGACGCATATCAACCTCAACGACGGCACGGTCGAGGGCATCCGCCACACCAAGATGCCCATCTTCTGCGTGCAGTACCACCCCGAGGCCGCCCCCGGCCCCAAGGATGCCACCTACTTCTTCGGCGAGTTCATCGAGCTCATCGAGGGCTTCAAAGCCGGCCGCTACGCCGAATAAGCCAACCCTTTCACCAACACACATCATGAATACGCTCGTTATCGGTTCCCAGTGGGGAGACGAAGGCAAAGGCAAGGTCATCGATTTCCTGACCGAATCCGCTGATTATGTCGTCCGCAGCCAGGGCGGCAGCAACGCGGGGCACACCGTCATTGCCCACGGTCAGAAATACGTGCTGCACCTCGTCCCCAGCGGCATTCTCTGGCCGGGCAAGGTCAATATCATCGGCAACGGGGTGGTCATCAACCCCGGAGCGCTGGTGGAGGAAATGAGCTACCTGCGCGGGCTCGGGGTCAGCGTCACGCCCGACAACCTGCTCATCTCCGACCGCGCCCACGTCGTGCTGCCCATCCACAAGGCCATCGACGCCGCGCAGGAGGAAGCCCTCGGCGACCAAAAAATCGGCACCACCAAGCAGGGCATCGGCCCCACCTACGCCGACAAGGCGCGCCGCATCGGCATCCGCATGGCTGATTTCGTGGATCGCGAGCGTCTGGAGCGCGTGCTGAAAGCCCGCATCAAGACCGCCAACGAGGAGCTGCAGCGCTACGGGAAACCCGCGGCCGACCCCGCCGAGACGCTCGATGCCGTCATGGCGGCGGCGGACGTGCTGCGCCCGCACATCGCCAACACCATCCCCGTGCTCAACAAGGCCGCCAAGGCCGGCAAGACCATCCTCTTCGAGGGTGCGCAGGGCGCCATGCTCGACATCGACTTCGGCACCTACCCCTTCGTCACCAGCTCCAACACGAGCGCCGGCGGCTGCTGCACGGGCAGCGGCGTGCCGCCCACCCGCATCGACAAGATCATCGGTGTCTGCAAGGCCTACACCACGCGCGTGGGCGCCGGCCCCTTCGTCTCCGAGGATGCCGAGATTGCCGACTACCTGCACGGTCTGGGGCGCGAGTTCGGTGCCACGACGGGTCGTCCGCGCCGCTGCGGCTGGGCGGACGGTGTGGTGCTGCGCTTCTCCGCCATGTTCAACGGCTTTGACGAGATGGCGATGACCAACCTCGACGGGCTGGACGACCGCGAGACGATCAAGATCTGCACCGCCTACCGCCTGGGCGATCAGGTGCTGGAATACCCGCCCGCCCTGGTGGAGGAGTGGGAGAAGTGCGAGCCCATCTACGAGGAGCTGCCCGGCTGGCAGCAGGACATCACCGGCTGCACCACCTGGGAGCAGCTGCCTGAGAACTGCCGCGCCTATGTCAAGCGCTTCGGCGAGGTCATCGGCTGCCCCGTCGGCAGTGTCGGCGTGGGTCCCGACCGCGAGCAGACCATCAGCGTGCCGCACTGAGTTTCCCCCTCTTCGCCGCACAACAGTTTTTGCACAACGGCTCTTTCGCGCTCAGCGGGGAGCCGTTTTTCTCCTCGGAGCCTCGTCCCTCCTCAAAAAAATGTCCGATGACTTGGCCGAGCGCCTGCGCCGCTACCTCGATGCCGACGGCTACGAGCCTCAGGATGCCCGCAGCATCGCGCGCGCCTTGGGGCTGGGCAGCTCGGTCGAGCAGAAGCAGCTGCGCGAGCTGCTGCAGGCGGCTTGCGTGCGCGGCGAGCTGCTGCGGCTCGCCAAGGGGCTCTACGCCCGCCGTCGACCGCGCGGCGGCAGCCTGACGGGACGCGTGCGCCGGACAGCGAGCGGCAAACTCCTCCTCCTGCCCAACGCCGCCGGGCTCGCCGAGCTGCGCAGGCTCTGCCCCATGTGGGAGGGCGATTCGCTCCCCATTGCGCCGGGACGCGCTCTCGATGCCGCCGACGGTGACACGGTGCGCGCCTCGCTGCGCCTGCACCGCCCCGCTGCCCACGCTCGCCGGGGGCAGCGCCGCGCCGCCGCGCCCGAGGAGCTGCTGCCGCTGCTGCGCGTGGAGGAGGTGTTGCGCCGCGGGCGCGATTACTGGGTCGGCACCTTCTGTCCCGAGGGACGCTGCGGCTTCCTGATGGGCGACGGCAAGACCGCGCCGGAGCGGGTGCGCCTGATCACGCCCGCGCCCGAGGGGCTGGCCGAAGGCAGCTGCATCGCCGTGCGCCCCGTGGGCTACCCCATCGGGCACACGCAGGCCACGGGCGAGCTGGCGGAGGTGCTGGGCGACCCGCAGCGGGCATGCGTGCAGGTGAGTGCCGTCATCCGCCGCTACGGGCTGCCCGAGGGCTTCCCCCCGGAGGCGCTGCGCGAGGCTGCTGCCATCCCCGCCGCCGTCGGCGAGGGCGAGCTTGCCGGGCGCGATGACTGGCGCGGGCGCTGCGTGCTGACCATCGACCCCGAGGGCGCGCGCGACTACGACGATGCCATTGCGCTGCAACGCTGCGGCGAGGGCTGGGAGCTCGCGGTGCACATCGCGGATGTGAGCCACTACGTCGCTCCCGGCAGCGCTCTGGATGCCGAGGCGCAGCGGCGCGGCAACTCCACCTACCTGCCCGACCGCGTGCTGCCCATGCTGCCGCCCGCCCTCTGCGACGGCATTTGCTCCCTGCGGCAGGGCGAGGACAGGCTCACGCTGCTCTGCCTCATGCGCCTCAACCGCCAGGGAAAAATCATCCGCAGCGAGCTGCGCGAGGCCGTCATCCGCTCGCGCCGCCGCCTGACCTATGCCCGGGCGCTCGCCGTGCTCGAGGGGCGCGGCAGCACGGGCGACGCCGAGTGCGACGCCCTGCTGCGCGAGGCTCAGCGGCTCGCGCAGCTCCTGCGCCGCCGTCGCATGGAGTCCGGAGCGCTCGACCTCGACCTGCCGGAGCTGCGCCTGCTCACGGATGCCGACGGACAGCCCTGCGATATCGAGCTCAACGAGAGCGACGAGGCGCACCGACTCATCGAGGAGTTCATGCTCGCCGCCAACGAGAGCGTAGCCAAGGCGCTGCGCGAACACTGCCTGCCCGCGCTCTACCGCGTCCACGAGGATCCCGACCCCGCCAAGCTGCAGCAGTTCCTGCTCCGCCTGCGCAGCAGCGGCATCCCCGCCCCCGCCGGCGACGACCGCCGCGCCCTGCAGGGCGTGCTGCTCAGCATCCGCGGGCGCAGCGATGAGAACGACCTGAAAACGGAGCTGCTGCGCTGCCTGATGAGGGCGCGCTACAGCCCGCGCCCGCTGGGGCACTACGGGCTCGCCAAGGGGGACTACTGCCACTTCACCAGCCCCATCCGCCGCTACGCCGACCTCGTGGTGCACCGCGCCTGCCGCCGCCTCATGCGCGCGGCGGCAACACCCGCCCTGCCCCGTCCCGAGAGCGCGGAGAGCCTGGCCGAGCACCTCTCCGACACCGAGCGGCAGTCCGCCGCTGCTGAGAGCGAGGCCGAGCGCCAACTGCTCGCCCTCTACATGGAGCAGCAGTGCCGCGCCGCCGAACCGCGCCGCTGGCAAGGGCGCGTCACCGCCTGCTGGGCGCAGGGGCTCGTGGTGGAGATTCCCCTGCTGCGGCTCAAAGGCTTTGTCGCCGCCGCCGACCTGCCGCAGGACAGCCGGTGGTTCTACGAACGCCACGCCGAGCGCTGGAGCTCGGTCGATGCGCGCGTCCTGCTGCCCGGCAGCCCCCTCACCCTCATTCCCCGCCGGGTGGATGCCGCCACGGGCTTTGTGGACTTCATCCCTGTGTAACGCAGCAACCCCGCGCCTCCGCCGGGAGGCGCGGGGTCGACGCATGCGGGTGCAGGCACCCGTTTACAGTTTGTGGCGGAAATCGTCCTCAACCCGCAGGTCGCGGATGAAGGCCACCAGCAGGTCGACGATGCTCTGCACATCGCCCATGTCGGCGGTCTCCACGGGGCTGTGCATGTAGCGCAGCGGCAGCGAAAGGCTGGCGCTGGGCACGCCCGCGCGCGTGCGGTAGACAAAGTCCGTGTTGGTGCCGGTGAAGCGCCCCGTGCTCTCGTACTGCATGGGGATGCCGGCGGCATCGACCACGCGCTCGATGCGGGCGTTGAGGTTGGGGTGGCAGGTGGGGCCGAAGCAGAGCACGCCGCCCTTGCCCAGGCAGACATCGCCGTAGCGGTTCTTGTCCAGCCCCGGGGAGTCGGTGGCGTGGGTCACATCGATGCAGATGGCGGCATCCGGGCGCAGATTGTAGGCCACCATGGAGGCGCCGATGCAGCCGATTTCCTCCTGAATGCTGTTGGCAAAAACGATGTTCCAAGCGGGTTTGATGCCCTGCTCGTGCAGAGCGCGCGCCACCTGGGCGTTGATGAAGCCGCAGAGCTTGTCGTCCAGCGCGCGGCAGACGAGCCGCTTGCCGTCGTTGAGCAGGAGGGGACCGTCGCAGTAGACCCCCGTGGTGCCCACGCGGATGCCGAGCGCCTCCACCTCCTCGCGGCTGTCGCAGCCGAAGTCGATGTAGAGCTCCCAAATCTTGGGGGCTTTGTCGCCGTCATCGCGGATGTGGATGGCGGTGTTGCCGATGACGCCGATGACCTCGCCGTCCGTGCCCGTGAAGCGCACGCGGCGACCGCGGGCGATGGCGGTGTCGGTGCCGCCCAGGCGGTCAACGCGCGCAAAACCCTTGTCGTCGATGTAGCGGATGGTGAAACCGATCTCGTCGGCGTGGGCATCGAGCATGAGCGTCGGTGCCCCGGGCTGCTCGCTGCGCAGAACAGCCCAGGCGCTGCCGTAGGCATCGCAGTGCTGCTCATCGGTGTAGGGCGCGATGTAGGCGGCCCACAGGCGCTGCCCCTCCATCTCCATGCCCGTGGGGGAGGCATTGTCGAGGTAGGCGCTCAGGAATTCGTTGGCGTGTTCGTCCATAAACTGTCAATCCATGTTTTTGTAGGCAATGTCGCTGCGGCGCTGCGCGCCGTCGAAGCTGACCTTGGCGGCCTCGGTGTGGGCGCGGGTGCGGGCGATGTCCAGCGTGGAGCCCTGCGCCACGATGGCCAGCACACGCCCGCCATTGCTCACCCAGCCCTCCTCCGTCTGCTTGGTGCCGCAGTGGAACACGCGGGCATCGCAAACCTCCAGCCCGTGAATGAGGTCGCCGCTGTGCGAGCTGACGGGGTAGCCCGCCGAAGCCAGAATGCAGCAGACGCTCCAGCCCTCGTCGAAGGAAATGAGTTCGGGCGCAAAATCGCCCTGCGCCCCGCGCAAGCAGAAGCCGGTCAGATCGCCGCGCAGCAGGGGCATGACCGCCTCGCACTCCGGGTCGCCGAAGCGGCAGTTGTACTCGATAACCTTGGGACCGTCCGGCGTGAGCATGAGCCCGAAGTACAGGAAACCGCGATAGGGCAGACCGTCCGCCTGCAAACCCGCCACCGTGGGGGCGACGATGGTCTGCTCGATGACGCTGAGCAGCTCGGCGCTGATGAGTTGGCGCGAGGCCACCGCGCCCATGCCGCCCGTGTTGGGGCCCTCGTCGCCGTCGCGCAGGCGCTTGTAGTCGCGCGCCGGGCAGAGGATGAGGTAGCGGTCATCGCAGATGGCGCCGAAGATGGAAATCTCGGGGCCGGTGAGGAACTCCTCCACCAGCAGGCGCCCCGTGCCGAAGCGCTTTTGGATGAACACCTCGTTGAGGAACTCCTCCGCCGAAGCCGCATCGGGGCACACGGCCACCCCCTTGCCCGCCGCCAAGCCGTCGAACTTGAGCACGGTGGGGTACTTGCCGCCGATGGCGGCGATGGCCTCGTCGTAGCTGCCCACCGTCTGCGCCATGCCGGTGGGGATGTGGTGGCGCAGGAGGAACTCCTTGGCGAACTCCTTGGATGCCTCCAGCTGCGCGCTCTCCTTGCGAGGTCCCCAGCAGGGAATCCCCACGGCGGCGCAGCGGTTGGCCAGCCCCTCGCCCTTGACCAAATAGCTCTCCTCGCCCGCGACGCAGAGGTCGACATTGTGGTCGACCATCCACTGAATCAGCCCGTCAAAGCCGTCCGCATCGATGCGGGTGGCCGTGCGGCAGATAGCATCGCTGCCGGGGAAGGAAAAAATCTCTGGTTTCTCGGGACTCGCGGCCAGGGTCTCCACCAGAGCCTGTTCGCGCCCGCCTTTTCCGATGACGGCAATTTTCATGTTGGGCACATTGTACGCAGGAGTCCCCCTTTTGGCAAGCCAAAAGGACAGGGCAACAGCCCTGAAAACGGCGTGAATAAATTGCGGCAGAGCAGGAGTTTAGGCTTGAAAACAGTCAGGGGCGGGGGTAGGATGACCGCCACACATGAAAGCGCTTGTAAAGACCAAGGCCGATAAGGGCTTGGAGTTGATGGACGTGCCGATGCCCGAAGTCGGCCCGAATGATGTTCTCATCAAGATTTACAAAACCGCCATCTGCGGCACAGATCTGCACATCTGGAACTGGGATCCCTGGGCGCAGAAGACCATCCCCGTCGGCATGCATGTCGGGCACGAGTACTGCGGCATCATCGAGCGGGTCGGCTCCGCCGTCACGGAGTACAAGCCCGGCGAAATCGTCTCCGGCGAAGGGCACATCGTCTGCGGTCACTGCCACAACTGCCGCCGCGGGCTCTTCCACCTCTGCCCGAACACGCAGGGTGTGGGCGTCAACCGCCCCGGCGCCTTTGCCGAGTACCTTTCGATTCCCCAGAGCAACGTCATCCGCATCCACAAGGACATGCCCATGGAGATTGCCTCCATCCTCGACCCGCTGGGCAACGCCACCCACACCGCCCTCTCCTGGGATTTGGTGGGTGAGGACGTGCTCATCACCGGCGCGGGGCTCATCGGCTCCATGGCCGCCGCCGTCTGCAAGAAGGCGGGTGCGCGCAGCGTGACCATCACCGACCTGTCGGACTACAAGCTCAACCTCGCCAAAATCATGGGTGCCGACCGCACGGTGAACGTGCGCAACGGCGACTCGCTCGACCAAGCCAAGGCCGACCTCGGCATCACCGAGGGCTACGGCATCTGCCTGGAGATGAGCGGCGCGCCCGCCTGCCTCCGGGACATCATCACGCACTCCTCCTACGGCGCCTGCATCTCCCTGTTGGGCATCCAGCCGGGCGGCTCGGGCATCGACTGGAACGAGTTTGTGTGGAAGGGGCTCAAGATGAAGGGCATCTACGGTCGCGAGATGTTCCGCACCTGGCAAAAGATGGACGCCATGCTGCGCTCGGGGCTCGATGTCTCGCCCATCATCACCCACCGCCTGCCCTACACGGACTTCCGCGAGGGCTTCGAGGTGATGAACTCCGGTCTCTCCGGCAAGGTGGTGCTCACCTGGTGCGAATAAACGCCCCTGCCCCCTCTCTTTTTCAACGGCTGTTCCCGGCACGGGGGCAGCCGTTGTTTGTCATCCGTGCTCAGGCACGCCCGGCGGCTTCGCAGGAGTCGCGATTTTTCAGGCGCGCGGGGCGTTGGTGCCGCCGATGAGCAGCACCATCTCGCCCTTGGGCGGGTGGGCGGTGAACTCCGCCAGCAGCTCGGCGGCACTGCCGCGGTGGTAGGTCTCAAACACCTTGGTGAGCTCGCGCGCCACGCAGAGGGGCGCCTGCGGGTCGAGCTCGGCCAGCGCCGCCACCGTCTTGACAATGCGAAAGGGCGATTCGTAGAAAATGCCGGTGTGGTCAGCAGCCAAAGCCGCTTGCAGCACCGCCGCCTTGCGCCCGCTCTTCACCGGCAGGAAGCCGCCGAAGAAGAAGGCATCGCTGGGCAGCCCGGAGCCGACCAGAGCCGTGATGACGGCGGAGGGACCGGGCAGCACGGTGAATGCCACCCCTCGGCGCCTGAGTTCCTGAATGAGGCGGTAGCCGGGGTCGCTGACGCCGGGCATGCCGGCATCCGTCACCACGGCGAAGCGCTCGCCCGCCTGCGCACGGGCAGCGATCTCGGGGGCGCGCTGCGTCTCGTTGTGCTCGTGGAGGCTCAGCAGGGGTTTGCGGATGCCGTAGTGCGCGAGCAGCAAGCCGCTGTTGCGCGTGTCCTCGCAGCAGATGCAGTCCACCCCCTCCAGCACCGCGAGCGCCCGCCGCGTGATGTCCTCGCGGTTGCCGATGGGCAGCCCCACGAAGCTGACGGGGTATTCGATCACGGCATGGTCAGATCGTTCGTGATGTCGTCGGCGGCGCGGCGCGTCGCATAGGACAGCGCGCTCTCCAGGGAGGTCTGCACCACGCCCGCATCGGTGAAGTAGCTGGCCGAGCCGTTCACCTCGCGCTCCATCACCACCCTGCCCGAGCGGCGGTCGAGCACCTGGTAGATGACATGCACCTCCACCCCGACCTCACGGCTGAGGTAGGAGTCATCGGAATCCGTCAGCAGGGATCTGCGCGTGAGTTGCGTCACCGAACCCGAGAGCAGAAAATCCGCCTGACTCGAGGGCACCAGACGGTAGGTGCCGTCGCGCTGCAGGGCATCCGTCACGGCAGTCGTCATCAGCATGCCGACCGAGGGCTGGGTGCTGTGGTTCTCGAACATCATCACGCAAAAGGTGCTCATGTCCTTCATGACCTCGGGCTTCTGCCCGCCCATGTGCACGCAACCCGGCAGCAAGGCCGCCAGAAGCGCACAGCAGAAAAGCATGCGGTGTTTCATCACAGGGTGGTGTTGCCGGGTTGAGCGGCGCGGGCACGCGCCTGTTCCAGAAGCTTGGCCGCCTCTGCCGCAGCTTTGGGGTTCTGCTGCTTTTGGCGGATGACATTCTCGAAGCAGAAGATGGCGGAGGTGTACTCACGCGAGCGCTCGAGGTAGTAGCGCCCCACCTCCAGCTCCTGCTGCACCAGCAGGCTCTTCATGTCCGCCGCCTGCGCGCGCGCCTTGGCGGCGTCGGGGTGGTTGGGGAAGCGCAGCGTGAACTCCTCGTAGGCCTCGCGGGCGTTGGTCAGGTTGACCAAATTGCGGTCGCCGCGGGTGTGGTCGTTCGCCCAAAGCTGCGCCAGCATCAGCTGCGACTCGGGAGCGTAGCGGCTGTCGGGGTAGTTCTCCACCAGACGGCGGTACTCCGTGCGGGCTTCGTCGAACTTCTCGATGTCCACCAAATATTTGGCGAGGATGGAGGACGCCGTGGCCGCCATGTCGTTGTAGGGAGCCTTGGCAATCACCGTGCGCAGCCACTCGATGACCACGGAGGACTCCATCTCCGCGTGCCACGCGCCCCACAGCACGGGCGTGCGCAGCGTGCCGTTGGCCCCGGCCATTCCCAGCGCCAACTGGCGGTTGAGCGCGTCGGTGTAGAGGGGGCTCTGCGGGTAGCGCTCGATGAGCTTGGTATACTGCTTGAAGGCATCGCGGTACTCCTCGTCCTTCTCGTAGGCCTGCCCGAGGCGGAAACGCGCCTGCGCCGCATTGGGTGCCAGCTCGTGGTACTCCACCAACTCCTTGAGAGCGCTGATCTCGCGACCGAGCTTGCCGGCTTTCTGCGCCGCATCGGCCTTGGCCATCAGCGCATCGGCCTCGGGATCGACCGCGCGCACCGACCCGATGGGCGGCGGACCGTCAAAATCATCACAGGCGGGCAGCAGAAACAGCGCCGAACACAGGCACAACAGGGGCAACATCCTCATAACTCCCCGAGCATATCACGCCGCGAACGCGCTGCGCAAGCGCGAAATGCGCCACGGGTGCCCCTCCGCGCGCATGACGCGAAAAAAGCCGGGCTTCCGCCGCAGCGTCAGCGCGCCCCGCGACGATGCACCTGCGGACACAGTCTGCGCTTGAAAAGCGCGGCGCGCGGGTGTATAAGCCGCGCATGGCTACAACCGTCCGCACCCGCTTTGCTCCCTCGCCGACCGGCTATCTGCACATCGGCGGCGCCCGCACCGCCCTGTTCAACTACCTGTTTGCCCGCAAAATGGGCGGCACCTTTGTGCTGCGCATCGAGGACACCGACCAGGAGCGCCATGTGGAAGAGGCCATGCAAGCCATCTTCACGGGCATGAGCTGGCTGGGGCTGGACTGGGACGAGGGCGAGGGCAAGGGCGGCCCCTACGCTCCCTACTACCAGAGTCAGCGCAAGGAGATTTACGACCGCTATTTTCAGAAGCTGGTGGAGCAGGGGCGCGGGTACGAGTGCCCCGCCCCCAACAAGCGCGACAAGAACGGCGATGAAATTCCCGGCACCGGGGAGGGCACCGTCTGGCGCTTCCGCTTTAAGCGCGAGGGGGTCATGACGCTGCACGACCTCGTCTGCGGCGATATCTCCGTCGACTACACCAACACGGAGAACACGCCCGACATGATTGTCAAGCGCACGGACGGCTCCTACATCTTCCACCTGGTCAACGTGGTAGACGACATCGAGATGCACATCACGCACGTCATCCGCGGCGAGGATCACATCATGAACACCTTTAAGCACCTGCAGCTCTTCGAGGCCTTCGGCGCGGAGCCGCCCGTGTACGCCCACATCCCCCTCATCCAGAACCCCGACGGCTCTAAGATGAGCAAGCGCGATGTCGGCGCCCAGCTCGGCAATTATCCCGAGGAGGGCTTCCTGCCCGATGCGGTCATCAACTTCATCGCCCTGCTGGGCTGGAGCCCCAAGAGCGATGACGAGGTGTTCGCCAAGGAGCAGCTCATCGATCTCTTCTCGCTGGAGCATGTCAACCGCGCCGCCGCCAAGTTCGACATCACCAAGTGCAAGTGGATGAACCAGCAGCACATCCTGCGTCTGGCGCCCGAGCGCTTCACCGAGCTGGCACTGCCCTTCTGCACCGCCGCCGGGCTGGAGGACACCGCCGCCCTGCGCGCGCTGCTGCCCGCCGTGCAGGCGAAGGTGCAGCTGCTCTCCGAGGTGCCCGCTTGGGTGCGCTGGCTGCAGGTGCTGGAGTACGAGGAGGAGTCCATGGCCAAGTTGCAGAGCAACGCCCGCGAGATGCTCGAGCTCTTCGCCGCCGCCGCGCGCGAACTGCCCGAATGGAACGGCGAGGCGGCCATGCAGCTGGTCAAGCCCATGACCAAGGCGCAGGGAGTCAAGGTCGGCGCCATGATGTTCCCCCTGCGTCTGGCGCTGACGGGCTGCCACGCCGGCCCCGGCATCGATGTGGTCATGCAGACCCTCGGTCGCGATGAAGTACTGCGCCGCATCAGCATCTTCCCCTGCTAAGCCTTCGCCGCACCGCCCATGCGCACCGTCGATTTCGATTACCCCCTGCCCGAGGAGCTGATTGCCTCGCGCCCCCTGCCCGACCGCGCCGCCTCGCGCATGCTGGTCGTGCACCGCGACAGCGGGCTCATCGAGCACCGGCACTTCGCGGATCTTCCCGACTATGTGCGCCCCGGCGACCACTTCGTGCTCAACGACACCAAGGTCGTCCCCGCGCGCTACTTCAGCAACGACGGCGGCATCGAACTCGTGCGCGCCGGACTCACCCATGAGCTGGTGTGGAAATGCCTTGTGCGCCCCGGCAAGAAGATGAAGGTGGGGCGCAGCGTGCAGGTGGGCGACGCCACGGGCGTTGTCGAGGGGATTGATGAGGAGGGCTACCGCTACATCCGCTGGGATCGCCCCGTGGACGAAGAAGCCTACGGGCGCCTCGCCCTGCCGCACTACATGAACCGCGAGAGCGACCCCGCCGACCGCGAGCGCTACCAGACCGTCTACGCCGCGCACGAGGGCGCCATCGCCGCCCCCACGGCGGGGCTGCACTTCACGCCGGAGATTCTCGCCCGCATCCCGCACAGCTT
>JBJEVL010000085.1:0-3299 GCA_051884335.1 Akkermansia sp.
GCTCCGGCCGCGACCAGCGCCTCGAAGAGCCCGGCGCCGACCGCCTCGGCAAAAAACAACTCGCAGGCATCCACCCCCACCAGCGAGGCGCGCAGCAGAATGATCGGCTCATCGCCCCACCACAGACGGCGGAAGCCCCAAGGCGGGGGCAGCTGCACCCCCGGCAGCACCTGCGCCAAGACCTGCTCCACCCGAGCGCCGCAGAGCCCGAAACCGCCCCGAAGCTCGCTTTCATCGCGCAGCTCCAGCGGCCCGTCGGGGCGGTGCTTGCTCAGCCAATCAAAGACCTCTGCCCGCCGCGCACCATGCCCCAGCAGGAAAAAGCGCCCCGCACTCTCGCGGAAGAGGAGCAGCTTGTCGATGATCCCGCCGTCGGGCTGCAGCAGCAGGGTACTCTGCCCCATGCCGTCGTGGCAGTGGGTCACACTGTTGCTCAACAGGCCCTCCAGCCAGCGAAGCGCGCCGTTGCCCAGCACGACAAACTTGCTGAGGTGCGAGATATCGAACAGACCGCAGCCCTCCGCCGCCGCACGATGCTCTGAGTTCGGATCGCTGAAGAGGCGGGGAACCGTCCGGCCGTCCTCACGCCCCAAGCGGGCGCCGCGGCGCATGTACAAGGAATGGAGGGGTGATGGCATCATGCCCCGCATCATCGCATGCGCGGCACGGGCGGGACAAGGAGTTAGACCCACCTGTTCCCCGGCGCCCCGTCTCGGCGGGGTACAACCCCATGTCGGTGCACGGGCGGGACAAGGAGTCAGCCCCACCTGTTCCCCGGCGCCCCGTCCCGGCGGGGTACAACCCCATGTCGGTGCACGGGCGGGACAAGGAGTCAGCCCCACCTGTTCCCCGGCATCCCGCCCCGGCGGGGAAGAAACCCGATGTCCGTGCACGGGCGGGATGAGGCGTCAGCCCCACCTGTTCCCCCACCCGGACCTAGTGGCGGCTGCGGCCATCGTCCCAACCGCTGCGGCTGTTGCGTTTCTCCGCCTCCAGGGCGCGGCGCGCCTCCTGCTCGGCCTTAGCTCGCTCGGCTGCCTCGGCTTCGGCGGCGGCCTCCTCCTCCTCCGTCAGCTCCTCCGCCTCATCCTCGGCATTGGCCACGCGGGGCGAGGGAGCCTCGGCCAGCGCATCCTGCATGCCGGATTTGATGCTCTCGAAGAAGGATTTGACAATGGCGGCGGCCATGTGACCGCCCGAAATGCGCTGATGGGGTTTCCCCTCGTAGAGGGCAACGTAGGCATAGCGCGGCTCATCCGCCGGCAGGAAGCCCGCAAACCAAGCCAAGCGACAGTCATCGCTGGGCTTGCCCCACTGGGCGGTGCCGGTCTTGCCCGCGCTGGACACATAGCTGAGCGCCGCGCGGCGCCCCGTGCCGCCGTTCACCACGGCCTTCATGCCCTTGCGCACCACGGCCAGCGCGGGAGCCATGTCCTTGAGACTGCTCTGCACACCGGGGGTAAACTGGTACACCACATTGCCGTCGGGGTCGAGGATTTGGCGCACGAGTTGCAACTTGGGCAGATAGCTGCCGTTGGCAATGGCGGCGACGGCATGCGCCACCTGCAAAGGGGTCGCCAAAATGGCCCCCTGGCCGATGGACATGTTGGCGGCATCGCCCGCCATGAAACCGCGCCCGTAGTTGCGGTGCATCCAGTTCTCATCGGGCACATTGCCCGCCTTGTCCGGCAGGGGGATGCCCGTGGTCTGCCCGTAGCCGAAGCGGCGGGCGATTTGGCAGAGCCGTGCGGCGCCGATGCGCGGATCGCGGGTCGCGGCCACCTGATACATGAAGGGGTTGTTGGAGAGCACCAGCGCCGTCACGCAGTTGATGGAGCCGCTGAAGCGATTGTGATTCTTGAACTCGTGGCCGCCGATGCGCACGCTGTAGGGGCAGTTGATGTAGGTGTCCTCGGTGATGACGTTGTGGCGCAGTGCCGCCGCCACGGTGATGGTCTTGAAGGTCGAGGCGGGGGGATAGACACCGGCAAAGGCTCGGGAAACCAGGGGCGTGTTGGGATCGTTGCGCAGGGCGTCGTAGTCCTTTTGGGAAATGGAGGGGATAAAGGTGTTGGGGTCAAAGCCGGGCACGGAAGCCATCACGACGATTTCTCCCGTGTTAACATCGAGCATGACGAAGGCTCCTCGCCCCAACGTGTTGTCGCGCAGCGATTTCTCCGCGGCCTTCTGCCACTCGAGGTTGAGAGTGGTCACCAGCGTGCCGCCGGGCTTGGGCTTGGTCTGCAACTCGTCGAGAATCTTGTTGCCGTGCTCATCGAACATGAGTCGCCAAATGCCCGGCTGCCCCGTGAGTTGCTTGTTGAACTTGAGCTCCAGCCCCGCACGCCCCTCCGCACGCTCAAAGAGGGGGTCGTTGTGATTGATGGGTCCCGTCGGCAGCTTGGCCTGCGCCCCCGTGTAGCCGAGGATGTGCCCCGCCGTGGTTTTGGAAGTATAGTTGCGGATGTACAGCGGGAGCAAATAGCCGTGCTCGATGCTCTCCAGCTTTTTGCGCAGCGGCTCCAGCTCGCGCTCGCGCAGCGTGCTGCCGACAGCGAGGGGCAACCAGCGGCGATTGCGATAGTGGTCGATCAGCTGGGCATCACTCTTGTCGACAATCTTCAGACCGAGCTTCTTGTACTCCTCCATCACGCGGCGTCCCAACGCCACAATGGCGGCATCGCTCTCATCCGCCAGCTGTCCGAAGCTGACGGAGGGCTGGTAGGCGACCTCCGAGCAGGCCATGACCAGCCCGTTGCGATCGGTGATCAGCCCGCGCGGCCCGGGGACAGCCAACGACATGGTGCGCGCATTGCGGCGCGTGGAGGCATAGGCCACGCGCGAGGGGTCGGGCACGCCGGGATCGGCGATTTCGGCATCGCTCTTCAGCGGCGTGAGCTCGGCAGCGGGATCCTCCTTGGGGCCGCCGATCTCGACCTCCGTCGGTGAATCCCCGGCGGCGGCCTCCTCGTAGCTCTCCGCCTTCTGCACGCCCTGTTGGAGCTCCGGCACGCGATCCTCGCCCCCCAGTTTCACGGTTTCCACGGTTTCCTCGACCTCATCGGCGGGAATGGCCTCGGCATCATCGGGCATAGCCGCAGCGGCCGCCGAGGGCGTCACAGCCGAACTCGGCAGCGCCGCCGCAAGAGCGAAAGACGCAAGCAAAAAGAGGGTACGAAGCATCGCAGCCCTATACTACCCCATTTGGGAGCCCCACGCAAACGAAAAAGAGGAGCCGCCGCAGATGTGCAAGTTGCAAAATCAAATGCGACACCGAAAAGCCGCCGTAGGGCACCTTG
>JBJEVL010000086.1:0-3279 GCA_051884335.1 Akkermansia sp.
ATGCCCATTTCCCGGCGCACACGTTCAATGCCACGGTGGTTCGCGCCGACGGGCTGCCCGCCGACGCCCTGCTCGCGGGCATGATTCCCCTGTTCGAGCTGGACAGCTACGCCACCCCCGTCATCATGATGGCTGCCGTCCCCGGCGACACGCTCGATCCCACGGTCGAAGCCCGCTACCGCGCCGCTCTCCGGTACGACGGCACCATCGAGCAGATGGAGCGCTACGCCTTCTACGAGCGCGCCAAGAAGGCTTACGCGGTGGTCATCTCCGGCGAGACGGCCAAGTACGGCAATATTATCCTCAAGAAAGGGGTCACGCCGGTTGCCTGAGGGCAGCGCTGTCATGTTCCGCATCTGCAAATGCATCGAGCTGGAGAGCGGGCATCTGCTCTCCAAGCATCCCGGCAGCTGCCGATTCCCGCACGGTCACACCCGCAGCGTGGAGATGGTGTTTGCGGCCGAAACGCTGGATGCCCACGAGATGGTGGTGGATTTCAAAGCCGTCAAGGAGATGATGTTCGGCTTCCTGCAGCAGTTCGACCACGCACTGTGCATGAACTCCGACGACCCGCAGTTCCCCGCACTGCGCGCCGTGTACGGCGATCGCATCATCCCCTTCGAGCACAGCGACCCCACGAGCGAGGCCATGGCCTACCATGTCTTTACCCACGCTCAGCAGGCGCTGGAGCGTGCCAAGCGCGGCGAGGGAACTTATCCCGTGCGCGCCTGCGTGCGCCTGGAGCGCGTGCGCGTGTGGGAGACCAGCAGCAGCTGGGCCGAGTACAGCGACTGAGCCCCACCACCCCACCGCATGGATTCGGAAGCCCGCATCGCCGCCGAACTCGCCGCTCTGGAAGCGGCGGGCAACCTGCGCGCTCTGCACCGCGTGCGCCCCGACGGGCTCTACCTGTGGCACGGTGGGCGGCGCTACCTGAATCTCTCGGGCAACGATTATCTGGCGCTCAGCGCCTCGCCCTACAGCACGCTCGACCTGTGCCGCTACGCCGCCGAAGCGTGGGGCGCCGAGCGGCTGAGCCCCCACCTGCACGGCAACCCCGCCAGTCGACTCATGACCGCCAACAGCGAGGAGTACGACATCCTCGAATCGGAGCTGGCGGCGCTGTTCCCGGGGCGCGCTGCGCTGGTGCTGGGCTGCGGCTACATGCTCAACAGCGGGCTCATGCCCGCCCTCGCGGACAAAAACGAGCTTATCCTCGCCGACAAGCTGGTGCACGCCAGCATGATCGAGGGACTGACGCACGGTGCTGCCGAGTTCCGGCGCTTTCCGCACAATGATCTCGCCGCGCTGGAGCGGCAGCTGCAACGCGCGGCGGGGCGCAGCGTGTGGGTGCTGGTCGAGTCGCTCTACAGCATGGACGGCGACTGCGCCCCCCTGCGCGAGCTCGCCGAGCTCAAAGAGCGCTACGGCTTCCAGCTCTATGTGGACGAGGCGCACAGCTTTGCCGTGCGCGGCCCGCAGGGCAAGGGGCTCTGCGCCGAGTTGGGGGTCGAGGCGGCGGTCGACCTGCTTGTCTGCACCTTCGGCAAGGCCGTGGCCGGGGCGGGAGCGGCGGTCATTTGCTCCCCGCTTGTGCGCCGCCTGCTCATCAACCGCCTGCGCCCGCTCATTTTCTCCACGGCGCTGCCGCCCGTCACCCTGCTGTGGGATGCGATGGTGCTGCGCGAGATGCGCACCGAATCCCTGCAGGCGCAGGGCTACCCGGGCATGGGCAGTCTCCGCGCGCAGCTGGCGGCGCATGTGCGCCGCTTCACCGAGCTGACGGGCCTGCCCGCAGAATCGCAAATCATCCCCCTGCCCTGCGGCAGCAACGAGCGCGCGCTGGCGGCCGCCGAGGCCGGGCGCGCCGCAGGGCTGTGGCTCACGGCTATCCGCCGCCCCACCGTCCCGGCAGGCGGCGAGCGCATCCGCCTCTCGCTCAACGCCGGGCTCACCGACACTCACCTTCAACAACTCGCTGACCTATGCAGGAAACTTGGCTGAAACGCGAGCCGGGCAACCGCTCGCTCATCCTCTACATGCTCGGTTGGGCCGCCACGCCCAACGCCGTCTGCCACATCCCCATCCCGGCGGGCTTCGATGCGGTGGCCTACTGCGACCACCGCCGCATGGCACCGCTGAACCCCGCCGATTTTGCCGCTTACGGGCGCATCTACCTCTTCGCCTGGAGCTTCGGCGTGTGGGTGGCCGAGCAGTGCTGCCGCGAGCTGCCGCTGCACCGCGCCATCGCGCTCAACGGCACCCCCTACCCCGTCGACGACCGCTGGGGCATGCGCCTACGCGTTGTGCTGCGCACCATGCAGGGGCTGGCGCGCGTGGGGATGAATCCATTTAACGAAAAAGCCTACGGCGGCGTGCGCTACATCCCCGAAGGTCCCTACCCCGACCGCAGCATCGAGGAGAAGATCGATGAGCTGACGCTGCTGGCCGAGCGCAGCAAGGCGGATTCCGCCGCCCACCTGCACTGGGATGCTGCCTACATCGCCGACAAGGACGAAATCTTCCCCCCGGCCAAGATGCGCGATTACTGGGGCAGCGTGGGTCTCGGCACCGAGTTCGGCAGCTACCACTACCCCTTTGCCGACCCCGACATCGTGCTGCGCCACCTGCGCGACTGAAGCATGCGCCCCGACAAACAACGCGTGGGTGCTGCCTTTGCCCGCCACTACGAGCACTACGAGCAGGCTGCCGTGGTGCAGCGCGAGGTGGCCGAGCGGCTGGCGGATGCGCTGACTGCCGCCGCTCCGCGCCTGCGCGTGAGCCGCGCGCTGGAAATCGGCGTGGGCACGGGCTTTCTCACGCGGCAGCTCACCACCCGGTACCCCGATGCCGAGTGGTGGTTCAACGACCTGAGCCCCGCGGCGTTCGACTGGCTGCCCGTGGGGCTCGCGCAGAGCAACACGCTGGCGGGGGATGCGGAGGCGCTGCCCTACCCGGCGGGGCTCGACCTGCTGGCGGGAGCCAGCGCCCTGCAATGGTTCGACAATCTCGCGGGCTTTTTCCCCAAGGCGCGCGCGGTCATGCGTCCCGGCGGCGTGCTGGCCATCGCCTGCTTCGGACAAGAGCATTTTCGCGAGCTCACGGCGCTGGTGGGCAGCCCCCTGCGCTACCCCGACCTCTCCCGCCTGGGCGACATGGCTACCGCAGCGGGCTTTCGCCTCCTGCACGCGGACGAATGGCTGCACCCCCTGCTCTTCGACGGCGCGCGCGCGCTGCTCGACCACCTGCGCCGCACCGGGGTCAACGGCGGCGGCGCCA
>JBJEVL010000087.1:0-14794 GCA_051884335.1 Akkermansia sp.
CATTTCGCCCGAGGATATGCGCCTGATCTACATCAGCAAGACGGCGGAGGATGCCTACGCCTGCATCGAGCATTTTTACCGGCGCTTCCATTCTTACTACTTCGACGGCGAGCAGATTTTCATCCGCGTGATGGAGCCCGTGTCGGAGGACAATCTGCAGTGGATCCGCACGGACTACGCCGATGTGCTGCCCAAGGCGGATTTGGTGCAGCTGCCGAACGACCCGAACGACCCGGAACCGAAGCTGGCGGGGCTGCCGCGCCTGCGCGCCACCTTCCGACGCGGGTTCTACGCCCGCCTGCGCGAGCTGATCGATGTCATCAACGACTGAAGCCCGCAGGGGCTGAGAAAGGTGGCGGCGGGGATCACTCCCGGGGGCTGAGGCGGCGTGGGGCAGGGGGCCTCACGCCCCGGCGATGTCGATGATGTTGATTTCGGGCGGGCAGAAGAAGCGCATGCGGAAGGAGGCGCCCACCCCGCGCGAGACGTAGATGTGCCGCCCGCCGTCAAAGCGGTAGTGTCCCTCGGGCATGTCGCTGCGGAAGGAGATGCCGCGCCCCGTGAAGGGGTTGGCGATCTGCCCGCCGTGCGTGTGTCCGCAGAGCATGAGATCCCAGCCGTAGTCGCGCAGCAGATGCCGGCTTTCGGGATCGTGGGAGAGCAGCAGAAGGGGAGGGCGCGGCGCGGCATTGCCGCCGGGCGGCAGGCATGCGTCGGGGCGCTCATCGCCCTCGTTCCAGTCGCCCAGCCCGACGATGCGCAGGGTGCTGCCGTTCGGACAGCGCCAATCGAGCCCCTGATTACGCAGGATGGGGATGCCCGCCGCCGCGAACACGCGCTCGAAGGCGGGCTGCATCTCATAATCCTGGTTGCCGTAGATGGCGTAGGTCGGGGCAATGCCCGCCAGCCGCCGGAGATGCAGGATGGCGGCGCGGGTGCGGCTGAAGCGCTCGACGATGTACACAAAGTCACCGCCGAAGATGATGAGGTCGGGCTGCTCGCGCGCTGTGAGCTCGACGGCTTGCTCCAGCAGGTCGATGCGGTTGTGCACATCGGTGATGAGCGCGATGCGCAGCGGCCCCGCTCCGGGCAGTGCCTCGGCGGGCAGGGAGCAGCGCACTACCCGCAGCTGTTCGGCTCCCCAATACCCCCATTGCAGCAGCGCAAGCAGAAGCAGCTGCAGGACCGGGAAGAGAATGGCAAGCCACCTGCGCATGAATCGGGAAATCAGTCGGCGGGGTTGAGATCGGCCAGCTCGGGGTCGAGGAAGATGCCGTTCTTGCGGATGAGCTTGCCGTCGAAGTAGATTTCGCCGCCGCCGTAGTCCGCGCGCTGGATGCAGACCAAATCCCAGTGGATGTCGGAGCTGTTGCCGTTGGGTGCTTCGTCGTAGCACTGCCCGGGGGTGAAGTGGAAGGAGCCGGCAATTTTCTCGTCGAAGAGGATGTCGCGCATGGGCTCCAGCACATAGGGGTTGACCCCCAGGGCAAACTCGCCGATGTAGCGCGCGCCCTCGTCGGTGTCGAGAATCTTGTTGAGGGCCTCGTCGCGCCCGTTGCAGTGCGCTTCGACAATGCGGCCGTTCTCGAAGCGGAAGCGCACCCCGTCAAAGGGAATGCCGTGGTAGATGCTCGGGGCGTTGTAGGCCAGCGTGCCGTTGACGCTCTCGCGCAGGGGAGCGGTGTAGACCTCGCCGTCGGGCACATTGCACTCGCCCGCGCAGGGGATGGCGCGCATGCCCTTGATGGAGAAGCTCAGGTCGGTGCCCGGACCTGTGATGCGGACGGCATCCGTCGCTTCCATGCGCGCCTGCAACTTCTTCATGGCGCGCGCCAGCTTGCCGTAGTCCGCCAAGCAGCAGCGGAAGTAGAAATCCTCGAAGGCTTCGGTGCTCATGCCGGCGGCCTGCGCCATGCTCGGGGTCGGCCAGGCCAGCACCGTCCAGCGCCGCTTGTTGCAGGTGAAGTTGCTGACGGGGGAGAGCGCCTTGCTGACGATGCTCATGCTTTCGGCGGACACATCGGAGGTCTCGAAGCTGTTGAGGTCGCCGTACAGGCAGATGTGCACCTGCATGTCCTCGGCGCGCTGCATGCGGTAGCGCCCGTCCAGCGCCCACTGCTCGGGGGCGGCATCGCGGCTCAGCTCGCGGCTCACGAGCGCGTGCGACAGGTCGACATGCGGGTAGCCGCCCCGGGCGCGCACGGCGCGGATGAGCTCCACGACCATGGCATCGGGAATGTCGGCGCAGCGCAGGTTGACATGGTCGCCGGGCTGCACGCGCACGCTGTAGCCGCAGATTTGCTCGGCCAGGCGGGAGAATCGGGGGTCTTTCATGGTCGGGTCAGGCGTTGGCGGGGTTGAGGTCGGCCAGCTCGGGGTCGAGGAAGAGGCCGTCCTTGCGGATGAGCTCGCCGTCGAAGTAGATTTCGCCGCCGCCGTAGTCCGCGCGCTGGATGTTCACCAAGTCCCAGTGCACCTGCGAGCGGTTGCCGTTGTCGCAGTTCTCGTAGGCCTGCCCGGGAGTGAAGTGGAAGGAGCCGGCAATCTTCTCGTCGAAGAGGATGTCGCGCATGGGTTCGAGGATGAAGGGGTTGACCCCCAGCGCAAACTCGCCGATGTAGCGGGAGCCCTCGTCGGTGTCGAGAATTTTGTTGAGCGCCTCGTCGCGCCCGTTGCAGTGCGCTTCGACAATGCGTCCGTCCCTGAACGTGAGGCGGATGCCGTCGAAGGGGATGCCTTGGAACACCGTGGGCGCGGTGTAGAAAACGGTGCCGTTGACGCTCTCGCGCAGGGGCGCGGTGAACACCTCGCCGTCGGGGATGTTCAGCTCGCCCGCGCAGGGAATGGCGGGCATGCCCTTGATGGAGAAGTGCAGGTCGGTGCCGTTGCCCACGATGTCCACGCGGTCGGTGCGCATCATGCGCGCGGCGAGCTTGTCCATGCTGCGGCGCAGTTTGTCGTAGTCGGCCAGACAGCAGCGAAAGTAAAAATCCTCGAAGGCCTCGGTGCTCATGCCGGCTCCCTGTGCCATGCTCGGGGTCGGCCAGCGCAGCACACACCACTTGGTGCGGCACACGCGATGATTGTGGACGGCGGAGAGGTGTTTCTGCGCCAGCGCCATCTTGGCTGCGGGCACGGCCGAGTTCTCAAAACTGTTCGCCGCGCCGCGGATGGCGATGTAGGCATCCATCTGCTGCATCTCGGCCAGCTCCAGCGCGGCGATGGAGCTGTACTGAGCCTCGGTGGCGCCGGCGAACATCTCGGCGGTCACGCGCGAGTGGCGCAGGTTGACATGCGGGCAGCCGCCGGCCTCGCGCACGGCGCGGATGAGCGCCACGGCGATTTCATCGGGGGCGTCGATGAGCTCGAGCAGCACATGCTCGCCCGGCTGCACGCGGCAGGAGTGGGTGATGAGGGAATGAGCCAGTTGAATGGTGCGGGAATCAGTCATGGGAGTGAAGGGAAGAGGGAAATCAATAGGTGGTGCGCAGCAGGGCGGTGGCTTCGCGCAGATCCTCCTGCGTCACGTCATCGCTCAGCACGGGGTTGCCCAAATCGCTCAGCAGGACGAAGCGGATCTGCCCGTTGCGGAACTTCTTGTCGCTCTGCGCGCGCGCCAGCACATCGGCGGACTGCACCCCCTCGGGCAGGGTGAGCGGCAGCTCCAGCGCCTTGAGCGTGTCGAGCACCTCGCGCTCGGCGGCGGCGGAGAGCCCGCAGTGCTTGCGCGAAAGGTACAGAGCCCCGCGCATGCCCAGGCTGACCACCTCGCCGTGCAGCAGGCTGCCGTAGGGGACGGATGCCTCGATGCCGTGGCCGAGCGTGTGCCCGAAGTTCAGGTAGGCGCGCACGCCCTTGGTCTCGCGCTCATCGGCCTCGACCACGCGCGCTTTGATGGCGATGTTGTCGGCGATGATTTGGGGCAGGCGGTTGATGGTGGCGAGGGTGAAGCCCAGGTCAATCTCATCAGCCAGCGCGCGCAGCTCGCCGAGCATGGTGGGCTTGCGGATGGCCGCGTGCTTGACCATCTCGGCCATGCCCTCGCGGATGACGCGGGGGGAGAGGGTGCTCAGGGTGGTGGGATCGGCCACCACGAGGCGCGGTTGGTGGAACGCCCCGACCAGATTTTTGCCGGCGGCGATGTCTACGGCGGTTTTGCCGCCCACCGAGCTGTCCACCTGCGCCATCACCGTGGTGGGAATCTGCACAAAGGGAATGCCGCGGTAGTAGACGGAGGCGATGAAGCCCGCCATGTCGCCGACCACACCGCCGCCCAGCGCCACGACAAAGCTGCTGCGGTCGTGCCCGGCGGCCACCATCTCGTTGACCAGCGTCTCCACGGTGCGGAGATGCTTCTGCGCCTCGCCCTCCTCAAAGACATGGAGCGTGACCTCGTAGCCGGCATCCTCCAGACTGCGCCGCACGCGGTCGGCGTAGAGCCCGCAGACGCGCGAATCGGTGATGAGCGCTGCCCGCCCCGTCAGGCGCGTGCGCGACACCAGGAAGCCCACGGAATCCAGCGACCCGTTGGCGACATGCACATTGTACGATTGCTGACCCAGCGAAAGGGAGACATTGGCCATGCGTCGAGTATAGCCCCGCTCCCGCGCGCAGGCAAGAGCGTTCTGCGCCATCGCCGCCGCGCAAAAATGCGGGCGCGGGCACACTCAGCTCTTGCGCGGGGCAGGGGGCTGCGTTAGAATGGGCGGCGATATGACACTTCACTTCTACAAGATGACGGGAGCCGGCAACGATTTCGTGATGGTGGATAATCGCGACCTCTCCCTGAGCGCGGTGCTGACGCACGACACCATTGCCGCCCTCTGCGACCGCCGCTTCGGCATCGGCGGCGACGGTCTCATCGCCGTGGAGCCCGCGCAGGGCAGCGGCGATGTGCGCATGCGCTACTACAACAGCGACGGCGGCGAGGCCGAGATGTGCGGCAACGGCGCGCGCTGCTTCACCGCTTTCGTTGATTTCCTCACCCCCGGCGGCATGAAGGAAGTGAATTTCGAGACCATGGCAGGCATTGTCAAGGGGGTCGTGAACGCCGATGCCACCGTCACGGTGCAGCTGACCACCCCCAAGGATCTGAAGCTCCACGCGCTGCCCGGGGATGAGGTCGTGCCCGCCCCGGTGCACTTCCTCAACACGGGCGTGCCCCACGCCGTGGCCTACCTGCCCTCGGTGGCGAACATCGACATCCGCAAAATGGGCGCGCACCTGCGCTACCACACCGCCTTTGCGCCCGCGGGCACCAACGCCAATTTTGCCACTGTGCTGGAGCCGCAGCACCTCCGCCTGCGCACCTATGAGCGCGGTGTGGAGGACGAGACACTGGCCTGCGGCACGGGGATGACGGCGACCGCCCTGCTGCATGCGCTGCTGACGGGGGCTCCCTCGCCCATCGCGCTGGATGTGGCGGGCGGCGACACGCTCAAGGTCGGCTTCCGCCGCGTGGGCGAGAGCGATTTCGCCGATGTGACCCTCACGGGGCCGGCGCGCATCGTCTTCAGCGGCACGGTGGAGCCTGCTTCGCTGCGCGGGGCTGATTGCTGAAGCTCCGCCCCCTCCCGCCGCCATGGTGCCGATGCATCCGTTGGATACCAAGGGGCACCCCATCATCCTCATCGGGTTGATGGGGTGCGGCAAAAGCACCGTGGGCAAGGCGTTGAGCATGCGCACGGGCATGCCCCTGCTCGACACGGATGCCGTCATCGAGGAGCAGGTGGGCAAGAGCATCCCCGACATCTTTGCCGAGCGGGGCGAGGCGCACTTCCGCATGCTTGAAACGGCGCTGCTGCGCTACATCGAGGGGCGGCATCCCGCGCCGCCCCCCATCATCTCCACCGGCGGCGGCATTGTCATCCGCAGGGAAAACCGCGAGCTGCTGCACCGCCTGGGCTTTGTGGTGTGGCTCAATGTGGGGGTGGGCACCCTGCTGGCGCGCACGGCGCACGGCAGCAACCGCCCCCTGCTGCAGAATACGGATCGCGCCGCCGTGCTGGCCGACTTGCTGCGCCGCCGCTACCCCTTCTACGCCGAGACCGCGCACCTGCAGATGGATTCCTCGCGTATGGATGCCAATACCGCAGCGTACAACATCTGCCTGATAGCCGAGCGATTTTTCAAACAGCGCCGCCCGCGCGGCGAAAACCCGCCGGAAGGCTCATTCCGCGCTTGACGCGCGTGCCCCCTCCGTGCTAGAATGACCCAACATTAAAGACTGTCTTTTTAAGAATCATTTTAAAATTATGAAACCCGCAACATTCAACTGCACCGTTCTGCGCGACGGGCACCAGTCGCTGGCTGCCACGCGCATGTCCACCGAACAGATGCTCAAGATTGCCCCCATCCTCGACACGATGGGCTTTTCCGCGCTGGAGACCTGGGGCGGTGCCTCCATTGACTCGGGGCTGCGCTTCCTGGGCGAGCACCCCTTTGACCGCTTGGACACCCTCAAGAAGCTGGCTCCCAAGACCCCGCACATGATGCTGCTGCGCGGGCAGAACATGGTGGGCTACACCAACTATCCCGACGATGTGGTGGAGGCGTTCGTGAAGATGAGCGCCAAGCACGGCATGAACATCTTCCGCATCTTCGACTGCCTGAACGACCCCGAGAACATGCGCACCTGCATCAAGGCGGTCAAGGAGTGCGGCCAGACGGCGCACGGCACCATCTGCTACACGACCTCCCCCGTGCACAACCTCGAATACTTTGCCAAGCTCGGCCGCCAGATTGCCGAGATGGGCGCTGACGGCATCGTCATCAAGGACATGGCGGGGCTCATCCCCCCCAGCGAGACCGCTGCGCTGGTGCAGACCCTCAAGAAGGAGGTCGGCCTGCCCGTGTGGATCCACACGCACGAGACCGCCGGTTTGGGTGCGGCCACCTATGTGGCCGGTATCAACGCCGGGGCGGATGCCGTGGATGTCTCCATCGCGCCCTTCGCCAACGGCACGGGTCAGCCGGATGCTATGCGCATGCTGGCGCTGCTCAGCGGCTACGAGCGCTGCCCGCAGGTGCCGGATGACTTCAAGGCCAAGCTGACGGAGATTTCCGCCATGCTCCAGCCGGTGTACGAGAGCCTCTCGCGCTTCACCAGCCACAAGAACGAAATCGTCAACAGCGACACCCTGCGCTACCAGGTGCCGGGCGGCATGCTCTCCAACTTCCGCAACCAGCTCAAGGAGATGAACATGACCGACAAGTTCGAGGAGGTGTTCGCCGAGATTCCCGTGGTGCGCAAGGCGCTGGGCTGGATTCCGCTGGTGACGCCCACCTCGCAGATTGTCGGCGTGCAGGCCATGATGAACGTCAAGTTCGGCCGCTGGAAGAACATCACGCCCCAGTGCGCGGATGTGGCGCTGGGCTACTACGGCCACACCCCCGCCCCCGTGGACACGGAGCTGCAGGCCATGTGCGCCAAGAAGATGGGCAAGGATCCCATCACCTGCCGCCCCGCCGACCTCAAGGGACCGGGCATGCCCGAGCTTCGCGAGAAACTCACCGCCAAGAACATCCCCGCCACGGACGAGAACTGCGTCATCTACGCCATGTTCCCGCAGCAGCTGGAGGACTACTACGCCGGCAAGAAGCCCGAGCCCCCCACCGCCAAGAAGGAGGAGAACTACGGCGCTCCCGTCTCGCTGAGCTCCGTGGGCGTGGCGGCTGCTATCTCCGGCAACGACATGAAGCTCAACATCCTGGGTCGCGAGTACGACGTGCACATCGAGGAGAAGTAAGCACAACTGATCGCTTTCCGTTAACACACAGGAATCGCCGCTCGAAAGAGCGGCGGTTTTTGTGTATGCCCCGGTTCCGGCAGCTGCGCCTGCATTCTCCTCCTCACACGCAAATCATGGGTTCCGTGCTGCCAGGCGCTTCGCCAGAGGCGAGCAGCTACAGCATTGTGCATGCTGTAGCTGCGTTTTGTGCTTATGATCAGAGGGGTAGATGACTTTCGGCGCGAGAGTCGGAAGGGCGTTCCTATTTTATTCACCCTTGATTTTGTTTATTTTCTTGATATAGCATGCACAATGCGATACACTGCCCCCGTCGGTCGGCGGCGGGTGAAGCCGGCAGCTGCTCCGTGAGGTGATACTCACCCATTGCTCGCGGGCGGGAAAATGCCGATGCCGGGAAGGCGCCTGCCGTGACGAAGGAGGAAATGATGGATTTTCTGTTCAACAGACTGGCTAACAAGGCGCTGAAGAGCTTCTGCCTTTGCCGGGTGCGCTCGGAGCGGGAGAAGAGGGTGTACCTGACCTTTGACGACGGACCGGAACCCGGCATTACGGAGTTTGTGTTGCAGCAACTGCGTCTGCGCAACTTCCGCGCAACATTCTTTTGTTGCGGTGAGCGAGCGGAGAAGTACCCGGAGCTCATGGAGCAAATCCGTGCGGGCGGACATGTGGTTGCCAACCACTCGTACTCCCACATTCACTCGTTTCGGGTGGAGACAGCGACCTATGTTCAGGATGTGGAGCGCGCTGCCCGCTGTATGCAGACAAACTTGTTTCGCCCTCCCTGGGGAAGTTTGACGTGGGGTGCCTGGCGAGCCCTGCGCACCAAACAGCGGATGGTGATGTGGAGCTTGGGATCCGACGATTCTGCTGCAACGGAGGATTTCGATGCAACGCGTGCTTTGCGGAACCTCATCGGGGGAACGGCCAAGGGGGATGTTGTCCTGTTCCATTTCTCTCTTCAGCATGCTCCCAACACACAGGCCGTTCTGCCGGGCTATTTGGAGTGGCTTTCCGAAAACGGCTGGACATCCGGTGTGTTGACTCCTGAGTTGCGTTAAGCGCTTTCCGGAGCAACGGAACAAGGCAGGGGCGGGAGCATAAGCTCCCGCCCCTGTTCGGGTTCGCGGAGGAAGAGGGGCTCAGGCGTCGCGGTGGCGGATGATTTTGCCCGTCTCCAGGTAGACAACGTGTTCGCAGATGTCGGTGGTCAGGTCGGCGATGCGCTCGAGGTCGCGCGAGATGCTGATGCAGTCCACATAGTAGCCGGCAGAGTCGGCGTGGCGCTGCAGCAGCTCGCGGCAGAGCCGGACGGTGTTGCGGTGCAGGGTGTCCACAGCGTCATCCTTGTCGATGATGCTGTAGGCCAGCACGGTGTCGCTGTGGCGCACGGCATCCAGCGCCTCGCGCAGCATGCTCAGCACGAGCTTTTGCATGTCGCCGAAGCGGATGGGCTCCGGCGCGGGGTCGCTGCCGAGTCCCGCGAGATCCTCCACGCGCTCGGCAATGTGCACGCCGAAGTCCGCCATGCGCTCCAGCGCGGTGTTGATTTTGAGCGCGGCGGCGACGAGTCGCAGGTCGGAGGCAACGGGCTGGTAGAGCGCCAGGATTTTGAGGCATTCTTCCTCGATGCAGATTTCCTCGGCATCGATGCTGCTGTCGTCGGCGATGACGCTTTGCGCCAGCTCGGTGTTGGTGGTGGAGAAGGCATCGAGCGCGCGCTGGATGCTCAGCTCGACTTGGTGTCCCTGCGTGCCCAGGCGGTGTTGCAGGCGGCGGATTTCGTTGTTGAAATGCTCTTTCATGGTGGTGTGGGAGAATGGGGGAGTGAAGATAGGGTTAACCGAAGCGTCCCGTGATGTATTCCTCGGTTTTCTTGTTGCGCGGGTTGGTGAAGATTTGATCGGTGGCGCCCACCTCGATGATGCGCCCCTTGTAGAAGAAGGCGGTTTGGTCGGAGATGCGCGAGGCTTGCTGCATGTTGTGGGTGACGATGACGATGGTGAAGCGCTTTTTGAGCTCCAGCACCAGCTCCTCAATCTTGAGGGTGGCGACGGGGTCGATGGCGCTCGTGGGCTCGTCCATGAGCAGCACCTCGGGTTCGGCGGCGATGGCGCGGGCGATGCAGAGTCGCTGCTGCTGGCCGCCGGAGAGGGCCATGCCGCTCTGGCGCAGCTTGTCCTTCACCTCGTCCCAGATGCAGGCGCCGCGCAGCGCTTCCTCCACCTTGTCCTCAATCTCGCTGTGGCTGAGCTTGTAGTGCAGGCGCAGGGGGTAGGCCACGTTGTCGAAGATGCTCATGGGGAAGGGCGTGGGCTTTTGGAAAATCATGCCCACGCGGCGGCGCAGTTGCAGCAGGTCGACCTCCGGGGAGAGGATGTTCTGCCCGTCGAGCAGCACCTCGCCCTCGGCGCGGTGGTTGCGGTAGAGCTCGAAGATGCGGTTGTAGATGCGCAGGTGGGTGGATTTGCCGCAGCCGGAGGGGCCGATGACGGCGGTGATTTCGTGCTCGGGAATGTCGAGGTTGTTGTCGAAGAGCGCCTGGTGTTCCCCATAGTAGAAGTTGAGGTGGCGCGCGGCGATTTTAATGTTTTTGTTCATGGAAGATACAGCGGGTGGCAATGTTGATGCAGAGGATGGTGACCGAGATGACCAGCGCGGCGCCCCAGCCCAGCGCGTGCATGGACTCGAAGGGGGAGTTGGTGGTGTACTCGGTGATGAGGACGGGGATGTTGGCCGTGGGTTCGGTGAAGAAGCCGCTCGGCCAGGTGTCCGCGAAGAGGGCGGTGAAGAGCAGGGGGGCGGTTTCGCCGCTGACGCGCGCCAGCGAGAGCAGCACGCCCGTCGCCAGGCCGTTCTTGGCCGCGCGGGCGATGATGCAGAGCGTGGTGCGCATGCGGGTCATGCCCAGCGCCAGCGCGGACTCGCGCAGCGTGTCGGGCACCATGGCCATCATATCCTCGGTGGTGCGCATGATGACGGGGAACATGATGATGGCGAGCGCCACCGTTCCCGCAAAGCCGGAGAAGTTGCCCGTGGGCACCACGATGAGGACGTAGACGAACAGACCCACGATGATGGAAGGGAGCCCCATGAGCACGTTGGCGCAGAAGCGCAGCCCGTCCGCCAGGCGGTTGCCCTTGCCGTACTCGGCCAGGTAGATGCCCGCCGCCAGCGCGGGCGGCACGGCGAGGATCGTGGCTCCGGCGGTGATGAGCAGGGTGCCGAGCAGGGCATTGGCGATGCCGCCGCCGGGCTCGCCGTAGGGTTTGGAGGCCGAGCTGAGGATGTCCGGCGAGAGCGCGTGCGCGCCGTTGAGCAGCACGGTGTAGAGGATCCACCCCATGCCACCGACGGCGATGAGGATGGAGAAGTAGGAGAAGGCCGCGAGAATCCGATCGCCGAGGCGGCGGAAGAAGAGCGGGCGGCGCTGTGTGTTGGCAATACTGGTCATGTGGAGGGTGGGGGTATCAGCGGGCTTCGCCGCGTTTGGCACCGGTGAGGTGCAGGTAGTACTGCGCGGCAACCTGAATGCCGAAGCTCATGAGCAGCAGGATGAGCCCCAGCGCGAAGAGCGCGCTCTGCTCAAGACCCTGCGATTCGGCAAAGTTGTTGGCAAGGGTGGCGGCAATGGTGGTACCGCCCGAGAAGAGACCCTCGGGCAGCTGCATCATGTTGCCGATGACGAAGAGTACGGCCATGGTTTCGCCCAGCGCGCGTCCCATGCCGATGAAGATGCCACCGAGGATGCCGCGGATGCCGTAGCGCATGACGACGTCCTTGGTCGCCTCCCAGCGGGTGCATCCCGCGCCGTAGGCCGCTTCGCGCAGCATGGGCGGTGTCATGCGGAACACATCGCGCATGACGGCGCTCATGTAGGGCAGAATCATCAGCGAGAGGATGAGCCCCGCCGTCAGGAAGCCGAAGCCGTTGTAATCCTCGCCCAGCAGGCAGGAGCTGTACGGGATGTCGGCCAGCAGGGGCTGCACATGGTCCTGCATGATGGGGGCGAGCACAAAGAGCCCCCACATGCCGTAGATGACGGAGGGGATGGCCGCCAGCAGGTCTATCGCCTGCGAGAGCGGTCGCGCGAGCCAGTCGGGAGCCTCGGTGACGAAGAGTGCCGCCACGAAGGAGAGCGGGATGGCGAAGAGCAGCGCGAGCAGGGTGGTGAGCAGGGTGCCGACGATGGCCGGAGCCGCGCCGAACAGACCCTGCGCCGGATCCCACTCGGCCGAGCACAGAAAGCCGAGCCCGAAACGCTGCCAGGCGGCGGCGGAGTGCGCCCCCAGCTGCACGAATACCCCGAGCATGAGCAATCCGGCCAGCGCTGCACAGGCTAAGCAGGCAAAGCGAAAACAGCGATCGGTTTGTTGCATATCGGATCTTGTTGGCTGCTGCGCCCCCCGAGCCGCAGCGCGGGGGGCGCAGGGTGGATTCAGAGGACGGGTTTGACGAGCTCAACCACGTTCTGCGGCAGCGCCACATAGTTGAGCTTGCCGGCGGCGGCAGCCCCCTCGGTGAAGCACCAGTTGAAGTATTTCTTCAACTCGGCGCGCTTCTCGGCAGGAGTGTCGCGGCGCATGAGGATGTAGGTCACGCCCGTGATGGGCCAGCTTTGCTCGCCGGGCACATCCGTCAGCTCCATGTAGAAGCCGGGGGCGTTCTTCCAATCGGCTCCGGCGGCACCCGCCGCGAAGGTCTGCGGGTTGGGCTGCACATACTTGCCGGCGGCATTCTCGAGCGCGGCACAGCAGAGCTTGGCCTCCACGGCATAGGTGTACTCGGTGTAGCCGATGGCACCCTTAATCTTCGCCACGTTGTTGCAGACGCCCGGGTTCTTCTGGCCGCCGATGCCCGCGGGCCACTTGACGGCGGCGCCCTGGCCCACCTGCTCCTTCCAAGCTGCGGAGATCTTGCTCAGGTAGTTGGTGAAGATGAAGGAGGTGCCGCTGGAGTCCGAGCGGTGCACCACGGTAATCTTCTGCTTGGGCAGCTTGAGCTTGGGGTTCAGCGCGGTGATCGCCTTGTCGTTCCACTGGGTGATTTTGCCCAGGTAGATGTCGGCGAGCACGGCGCGGCTGAGCTTGAGCTGCCCGTCCTTGATGCCCGGCAGGTTGACGATGACAACCACGCCGCCCGTAAGCATGGGGAATTGGATGAGCCCCGCCGCCTCCTGCTCATCGAGCTTGAGGGGATTGTCCGTGCCGGCGAAGTCCACGGTGCCTTGCTTGATTTGGTTGAGCCCGGCGCCCGAGCCGAGGCTCTGGTAGGTCACGGTGGTGCCGGGGTTGGCCTGCGAGTAGGAGTAGGTCCACTGCTGGTACACCGGGGCGGGGAAGGAGGCTCCGGCACCCGTCAGGGTGGTGTCCGCAGCGGCGAGGGAGAAGAGCCCGAGCAGGGCGATGGTCAGATTTTTAAGCATAGTCGTTGGTGTGTGTTCGTGTTAACGGTTACATCAGAAGTTGGCGCGCAGAGCGGCGCCGTACTGCCAGCCGGTGAAGCCCTTGGCTCCCTTGGCATCCGTGCCGGAGGAGCACTGGTACTCCGCGCCGAGCATCACGCGCATCATGTCGGGTTTCTCCGGGTTCACATAGTAGTTCACGCCGAAGTAGAAGCCCTGCAACGCATCGCTGACGGAGGAGTAGGCCGAGTTGGTGGTGGCGTAGCGGCTGTAGGCGTCCACCGCGTTGCTGCCCGCCGCCAGCTGGTAGCGGAACACCGCCTCCGTGTGCTTGGTGAGCTTGTAGGAGGGGATGAGCGAGATGCCTGCGACATTCTCGGCTCCGGCCTTGCTGCCGGTGGCACCCGGGGTGTTGAAGCCCGCCATGCCTTCGGCCATGAAGGAGAAGTTGCCGCGCTTGGCCGTCCAGGTCAGCGCCACGATGTCGCGGGCGCCGGGACCTTCCTCCGCCACGCCGACGGGCACCTTGCGGTCCTCGTTGTAGAAGCTGTGCATGTAGTCCAGGTACAGGCGGCTTTGGTCGGAGGTGGCGTAGCTCAGCCCCACGGCGGCCATGGCGTTGGTCGTGCAGTTGAAGGCGGGCGATTTCCAGAGGTCGTCGTGGCTGCCGTTGACGTAGACACCGGCTTCCCAGCCGAACTTGGCTTTCTTGTCGCTGTTCTTCAGGTGGATGCCGTAGAGCGCTTCGGCCGTCAGTTGGTTGACGAGGTTGGAGCGTTCGATGGTGAGAATCTGCGAATCGCTGGTGCGGTATTCGCCGATGTAGGCGGGTTTCATCTTGCCCACGGTCAGGGTCACGGGCTTCAGGTCAGCCTGCGCGTAGAGCTCGTAGACGGAGGTCTTGCCGCGGCTGCGGCTCCACTGCCCGTTGCTGTACTTGTAGCGCTGGTTGAGCCCGCCGATGTCCCAGTCGGTGAAGAGCGTGATGCAGTTGAGCACCTTGGCCTTGCCGCCGAGGCGGAAGCGGCGCCACTCATCATTGCCGCGACGTCCGTCGCCGGCGCTGCCGCCCTTTACGCGGCTCGCACCGCCGGCAGGGTCCATGTAGCCCCACTGGTACTGCGGGCGGAAGCGGAAGTCCAGGGACTGCACCCAGGGGTTCTCGGCGTGGTCGCGCTTGGCATCGAAGAGCTTGAAGCGGCCGGGCAGCCATTCGTTGAAGGAAAACGCCTCCTTGGTGGAGGGGGCGGATTGCTGCGGGGTGCTTTCTGCGCCGAGGCAGACGGAGAGGGCGCTGATCGCCAGCGCCGGAATGTATGCGTTCTTCATATGGTCTTGTTCAGATTTCTGTCGGTCGGCTCGCGGAGCAGGCTCCCGTGCCTGCCGACACCTCCAAACTGCCACGCCGCCGGATTTTTTGCAAGAAGCCTAGGGTGAAACAAACGCCACGCGCTCTGTGGCGAAAGCGTTGCCGTCGGTTGCAGGCAACGGGCTGCATCCCCGCAGCGGCGCGGGTTGGCGGTCTGCTCCCGCGCGGGCGCGCTGCAGCGGGCTTTTGCCCGGTCGGCAGGCAATCTTCACCGTGATTTGAATTATGGCTTGACTTCTGCTCAAAAAAGCGTAAAGTAGCTGCCCACCTTTG
>JBJEVL010000088.1:0-3255 GCA_051884335.1 Akkermansia sp.
TCCAGCATACTCAACTTTTGTTCTTTTCTTTAACATAAACGCGCCTACAGCGCAAGGACGAAAGCGCACCCATCCTGCTTTCTCCATCAATCGCAACATCTCAGAAGCGCAGCTGCACCCCCTGTTCCTGCCATGTCCGCACCAGCTCGTGCTCCAGATTCGCACATCCCCCATAGCACTCATACAAGACCTGCAAGCGGCGCTGCTGCAAGAACTGTTGCAAGGCCGTCCGTCCGCGCTCGCCGTCCAGATGAATCAGGAAGGTCACAATCGCAAGAGCAGCGGGATAGTAGTCATGCTGGCAAGCGCCTTTCGTCCAATCCGCGTAGGAAATCGTCATGAAGTCGGCAAACTTTTTCCCGACATTCAGTTCATCATTCAGGGATTCGATGATGCGAACGTAATGCCGGTCGAAATTCAGCTCATCGGCTTCGTAGCTGATACACTGTGCATAGACGGCGATACCCTCCACCATCACTCGGCTCGCACGAAAGGCCGAGGAGAGGGGTTCTTGGTGATTGAGCTCATGCAACACCACGCCTCCGACCAGATATTCCCCGTTCTCCGCTTTGCCACCCTCAGTAATCCCGACACTGGTGCTCGGCAGAAGAACCGTACCGTTCACACACATCCCGTCGGTCTTCTCCGCACCACAAATACCCTTGCTCGACAAATCCGCCACGTACTCAGCCTTATTGCGATAAAGCCTCAGCGGGCGTTTCTGCGATGTATCCTGCACCACGCCCAAGGGCTGGCCGGGATTCAACAAGACCGAGAGAAGATCGCTCTGAGCCAACCGAGAAAGCTCCAGCAATTTTCCGAATTTGACAAGTACATCTTCCTCCAGGGTCATGGAGCTGCCGATGATGAAGTGCTCCGTCTCGTAGGTCACGGGAGCCACTTCGCCGTAAATCGGCACGGCGCAGGCGCTCCGATCCGCCCGTGTGTCATGGGGCAGCTCGTAATGCCGGGGGTATTGCTCGGGATAGCTCACGGCTTCATCCTCGTGCACCCCCGAGGGGCTCACCGTCCACTCCGCTCCCCGGAGCGGCAGCACAAGCAACAACAAGCCTATTGTGTGTCGGAATGACATTCCCTGACCTCCTATTGACAACAGCACGATTTTCCATAATAAATGGGGCGGGCATCCGTCTCTGCCACATCCAACACCACGATGCGATTCATCCCATGCCGGAGGATATCGACCGGACAATGAAGGATGGACGGGCTACCATTGGCATTCATGTAGCGCCCCAGCAGAAAACCGTTGACCCAAACATAGCCCTGCTTCCAGTCGCGCATGTTTAGGTAGAAGCCCCCGGGACGCACCACCCGAAATTGCGCCTTCATGTACACCCCCCGTTCATCGCCACCGGCGAGCTCCATCCCCGGCGGAAGTGGGTAGCGGAGCAGCTCAGCCCCCGGTTCGCGCTCGAGCGGCAGCAATTCCATGCGCCAGGTTTTCAGAGCCTTGCCATTCCACAGCACCTTGCCAACGATGCCTTTTTCATCGTGCTCCATCGCGGCGCCATAGCTCAGGTGTCCGAAGGTGTTGACCACCAGGCGCAGCTCGGTCGGGTGCTCGCGTTTCGGCAGCGGTAGCCCGGCTACGTTGCCGATACGCCCCAATTTACCCATGTATTCATTCCCCAAATACACCCGTGCTTCATCGTGCACCTGCGCCTGCAAAAGCCCGGCACCCCCCGCCGGCAGGGTGGTGAGATAGATGCCGATCCCCAAATGCTGGCGCAGCGACTCCAGCGTTCGGGGGTGTTCCGACACTCCGGCCATGCCTGTTCCCGCAAGATACCACAAGCGTTCGATATCGACTTGCTGCAGCTGAATCTCGGGAGGGGTCGCCAGCTTCACATAGCCGGGTGATACCGGCGGCGGCAGGGAGGGGCGCTCATATTCCTCATCGAAATACGAGCAAATCAGATCGCGATATCGGGTGTACTCAGGTTGCCACCTTCCCTCCTCACTCAAAGGAGCCGCATAGTCATAACTCGTCAACAGCGGGCGCAGCGCCTTCCCGCTCGGATCGCCGTGTGCCCCCGCCGCCAGCCCGTAGTTGGTGCCGCCGTACATCATGTACAGGTTGAACGAAATCCCCTTCTCCATGTACCAGCGGAGCGATGCCTCCGTGGTGGGATGAAACAGCCAGGCCACATCTCCCCAATATCGGGCACGCCCTGTGCAGGTGAAGCCGGAAAACAGGGGTGCGGCCGAGCGCATCTGCTTGGCTGCCACCGCATCAAGCTCCGAACGGAGGGAATCCAGGCCCAGGGGAATATCGCCCATGTCGTAGCGCAAAAAGGGCGGTAGCGCTCCCTCTATCACCATACAGCCAGGCGCCTGATGCGCCCGCCAGAAGGCCGCGAGATGCTCCAGGTATTTTTGCCCGTTCCGGCGCGAAGCGTAGGCTCCCAGCTCATTATCCAGCTGAACCATGAGCACGGGGCCACCGGCAGAGAGCACCCTGGGAGCAATCACGGCAGCGATGCGCTGCAAATAGCGGTTCTGCGCCGCCATGAAGCGCTGACCCTCCACGCAGCGCAACTCCGTGGGTCCCTCGCGCAGCAAATAAGACGGCAGCCCACCGAAATCCCAGTCGGCTCCCACATAGGGACCGGGACGCACCAGCACCCACATCTTCTCCGCGGCGCAGAGATCGATAAATGCACCGATGTCGTTCATACCCGTCTCATCCCAAATACCCTCCTCGCGCTCCAGCAAATTCCAGCAGACGGCCACGCTGATGGTGTTGAGACCCATAGCCTTGGCGGAGCGGATGTAATGCCCCCACAGGCTGCGGGGAATGCGCTGCGGATGCAGCTCGCCCGATCGAATTTGGTAGGGGCTGCCATCCAAGAGGAATGTATTTTGCCCCGCCCCGGCAGAGGTCGCAAACTTCTGCACTTTCCCGGGGATCAGCGAGCAAAGGTGCTCAAGCGGAATCTTCTCCCCGCCATGAAGCACCATGGCGAGGAGGCATCCAAGCATCAGAGCCGACAAGAACCGCATACCCTCTCTGTATAACAAACTCCCGGGAGCCATGTAAAGCACGGATTCCGCAGCACGCTCTTTTTCCTTGTCCCCGGGCGCTTCGCATGCCACAATATCGGCAGCATGATTCGGCAACTGACGCTCGAGGGCATCACGCTCTTTCCCTCCGCCCAAAGTTTCTCGTTTGAGCCGGGCATCAATGTCCTCATTGGCGGCAATGACTCCGGCAAGAGCCACCTGATGAAACTG
>JBJEVL010000089.1:0-3247 GCA_051884335.1 Akkermansia sp.
CCTGCTTGGCGGCGAGCTCTGCACCCGCGCCTGCGGCTTCTGCGCCACCCGCACCGCCAAACCCGCCCCCCTCGACCCCGGGGAACCCGAGCGCGTGGCCGCCGCCGTGGCCGACATGCAGCTGCGCCACAGCGTCATCACCATGGTCACGCGCGACGACCTGCCCGACGGCGCGGCGGCGCATGTAGCCGCCACCATCCGCGCCGTGCGCCGCGCCGCCCCCGACTGCATCATCGAGACGCTGACCTCCGACTTCAACGGCAATGCCGAAGCACTCGCCACCGTCATGGCGGCGCGCCCCCACATCTTCGGGCACAACATCGAGACCGTCGAGCGCCTGACCCCCATCGTGCGCTTCCGCGCCCGCTACCGCCGCTCGCTGGAGGTGCTGCGCCGCGCCCGCGAGCTGGCTCCCGGGCTCGTCGTCACCAAGAGCGGCATCATGCTCGGGCTGGGCGAGCAGCGCGAGGAGCTGCTGCGCAGCATGGACGACCTGCTGGAGCAGGGCGTCAGCATCCTCACGCTCGGGCAGTACCTGCGCCCCTCGCCCCGCCACCTGCCCGTCATCCGCTACCTGCGCCCCGCCGAGTTCGCGGAGCTGCGCGACATCGCCCTCGCGCGCGGTTTTGCGGGCGTGGCCTCCGGACCGCTGATCCGCTCTTCGCACCACGACGCCAATTTCCCCCCGCCGCCGGAGATTCTCGCCGCCATCGAGCGAGATCTGCGCGCTCGCGGGGAGTGGCCCTGCTGATTCAGCGCGTTTTGTACAAAAATGTTCAACAAAAATGTAAAACCCATTTGTTGGCTTTACAAAAATGTACAATGTGTTTGGGGGCGTTTTCCGCGCGAACAGGCGCAAGTGCGTGTTTTTCAAGCGTTAAACAGGTGATTGAAAAAGTTGGCACGCTGTTTGCATATAGTAGTGTGAGAGCGCCTGTTGCCGCTCCACAGATTCCAACCACACATCACTATGGCTACTGACACCATGATTGACCCGACCGAAGAGCTCGCCGCCCTCTACGGCAGCGATACTTTCGGTATCAAGACGATGGAGAAATACCTCTCCAAGAGCGCATTCAAGAAGATGATGGTGACCATCCAGCAGGGCGGTCGTCTTGATCCTTCCATCGCCGATGAGGTTGCTCAGGCCATGAAAGTGTGGGCCATCTCCAAGGGCGCCACGCACTACACCCACTGGTTCCAGCCGCTGACCGACGCCACCGCCGAGAAGCACGACTCCTTCGTGGAGCCCGACGGCAAGGGCGGCATGGTCTGCGAGTTCACGGGCAAGAACCTCATCCAGAGCGAGCCCGATGCCTCCTCCTTCCCCTCCGGCGGCATCCGCGCCACCTTCGAGGCTCGCGGCTACACCGCCTGGGATCCCACCTCGCCCGCCTTCATCAAGCGCACGGCGCACACCGCCACCCTCTGCATCCCCACGGCCTTCTGCTCCTACACGGGCGAAGCGCTGGACAAGAAGACCCCGCTGCTGCGCTCCATGGCCTCCGTCAGCCGTCAGGCCACGCGCGTGCTCAACTGCTTCGGCATCACCCCCAGCCGCGTGGACAGCAACCTGGGCGCCGAGCAGGAGTACTTCCTCGTGGATCGCGACCTCTACCTGCAGCGCCCCGACCTCATCGAGACGGGTCGCACCCTCTTCGGCTGCCTGCCGCCCAAGCACCAGCAGATGGAGGACCACTACTTCGGCTCCATCAAGGAGCGCGTGCTGGAGTTCATGGCCAGCGTCGACCACGCCCTGTGGGCGCTCGGCGTGCCCGCCAAGACCCGCCACAACGAGGTGGCGCCCGCGCAGTTCGAGATTGCGCCGCTCTTTGAGCCCATCAACGTGGCGGTGGATCACAACGTGATGATCATGGACATCCTGCAGCGCCAGGCGCTCAAGTTCAACCTGGTCTGCCTGCTGCACGAGAAGCCCTACGCCAATGTCAACGGCAGCGGCAAGCACAACAACTGGTCGCTCTCCACGCCCGAGCTCGGCTCGCTCTTCGCCCCCGGCAAGACCCCGCACAGCAACCTCCTCTTCCTCACCTTCCTCGCCAGCGTGATCCAGGCCATCGACCTGCACGCCGACCTGCTGCGCGCCTCCATCTCCAAGGCGGGCAACGACCACCGCCTCGGCGCGCAGGAAGCCCCGCCCGCCATCATCTCCATCTTCCTCGGCGACCAGCTGGAGGACATCATCCGCCAGATCAAGGAAGGCGGCGCGACCAGCTCCACCAGCAAAACCACCATGGAGCTCGGCGTGGATGTGCTGCCCGTGCTGCCCAAGGACACGACCGACCGCAACCGCACCTCGCCCTTCGCCTTCACGGGCAACAAGTTCGAGTTCCGCGCCGTCGGCTCCTCGCAGACCTGCGCCTGGCCCATGGCCGTGCTCAACACCATCATGTGCGAGACACTCGATGAGGTCGCCACGCGCCTGGAACCCGTGGCCGGCAAGCCCGAGTTCAACACCGTGGTGGCCGAGCTCATCAAGGAGATGATCACCAAGCACGACCGCGTGGTGTTCAACGGCAACGGCTACTCCGAAGAGTGGCTGGCCGAGGCTGAGCGCCGCGGTCTGCCCCACCTGCACACCACCCCCGAGGCTCTGGAGGTGCTCTCCGCCCCCGCTACCCTCGAGCTCATGGAGAAGTACAACGTGCTCACCAAGGCCGAGATGCTGGCCCGCAAGGAGATCCAAATCGAGAGCTACGAGAAGCAGATCGACATCGAGGCCAAGACCTGCCTCAACATGTTGCAAACCATTTACCTGCCGGCAGTCGCCGAACAGATGACCAACATCTGCGGCACTGTTGCTTCCATCCGTGCCGCGGGCATCACCGCCGGGCTGAAGGCTGCCACAGCCAAAGCCGAGGCCGTCGGTGCCCTGTACGATGAGCTTCCCGGCAAGGTGGCCGAGCTGAGCTCGGCCATCGAAAAGGGCTGCCCCTGCGCCATCAAGCGCGCCATGGAGTCTGCCCGCGTCACCGTTGATGCCCTCGAGGCGCTGGTGGATGCCGACCTCTGGCCGGTGCCCACTTACGCCGAGATGCTCAACATCCACAGCAAGTAATCGAATCAGAGCTCTGTACTCTGGCCGCGCTCCCCGGGTGGGGAGCGCGGTTTCTCTTTGGCGGCGCGGCGTTGCAGCGCCGTCCGAGAAGCCCCGGCGGAGCCGTCCGGGGAAGTCGACAAAAAGGCGCTCCCCCAAAAGTCGCGCGGGGGAGCGCTCGGGTTGGGGAAC
>JBJEVL010000090.1:0-3229 GCA_051884335.1 Akkermansia sp.
GGTGGCGGAGGCGCTGGTGCAGCGCGGACTCATCCGCACCCCGCTGGATTTGTTCCGGCTCGGGCTGCCCGAGCTGGCCGCCCTCAACCTCGGCAGCGAGGAGGAGCCGCGCCGCTTCGGCGAGAAGAACGCGGCGCGCGCCCTCGCCGCGCTGGAGAAGGCGAAGTCCATGCCGCTGGAGCGCTGGCTGACGGCGCTGGGCATCCCCGGCATCGGCGCGGTGACGGCGCGCACGGTGGCGCGCTACCAGCGCTCGGCGGAGGAGCTGGCCACGGGCGATTTCCTGCCGCTTTTGGTGGCGCTGGAGGACAAGCTGGCGCGCTACCACGCCCTCAACCCGCGCAGCCCGCAGAACAAGGGCGGCGACAAGGAGGCGCTGGAGGCAGAGCGCGCGCAGCTGCTCGCGGAGATGCAGGCCGAGGCCGAACCCTACGCGGCGCGCGGCTACCTGAGCCTGGAGCCGAACGCCGCCGGGCGCTTGTCGCTCAACAACCCCATCGGCTCGGTGGCCACGCGGGCGCTGCTGCGCTATTTCCGCTCGGCGGCGGGGCGCGAGCTGCTGGACACGCTGGCGCAGCTGGGCATCGCGGCTCGCTCCGACAGCTACGAGGAGAACATGCGCCTGCAGGCGGCGGGCGCGCTGGCGGGCAAGGTGCTGGTGCTGACGGGGGCGCTCTCGCGCCCGCGCCCGGAGTTCGAGCGGCTCATTGCCGAGGCGGGGGGCAAGGCGACGGGTTCCGTGACCAAAAAGACGACGTACCTGGTGGCGGGCGAGGGCGGCGGCTCCAAGCGCGACAAGGCGCTCAAGCTCGGCATCCCCATCATCGACGAGGCGGCGCTGCTGGCGCTGCTGCGCGGCGAAACTTTTTCCGTTTCTTCTGCCCCGTCCCCTGACTCTTCTTCCGAACCGGAATCACGCTGATGGAACCCCGCGCGCTCATTTACGGCACCATTGCCATCGACACGCTCATCACCCCGCACGGGCAGGTGAGCTCCGTGCTGGGCGGCAGCGGTCCCTATGCGGCGCTGGCGGCGCGGCTCATCACGCCGCAAGCCGAGCTCGTGGGCGTGGTGGGCGAGGATTTTCCCGATGCCTACACGGCGGCGATGGAGGCGCGCGGCGTGAGCATGGCGCAGGTGGCGCGGGTGCCCGGGCGCACCTTTGCTTGGACGGGGCGCTACGAGGTGGACATGAACCGCCGCAGCACGGTGGAGACCGTGGAGGGGGTGCAGGAGGCTTGGCAGATGCAGCTCTCGGAGGAGCAGCGGCGCTGCGCCATCGCCTGCGCCTGCAATGTGACCCCGCGGCTGCAGCTGGCGATGCTGCGGCAGTGCACGGCGGCGCGTTTCCGCATGGCGGATTTCATGGAGAGCTGGATTCTCCGCGAGCGCCCGCAGGTGGACACGATTTTGGGCATGGTGGACATGGCGCTGATGAACGACAGCGAGGTGCGCGCCTACACGGGCTGCGAGGATGTGCTGGTGGCGGGCGAGCAGCTGCTGGCGGCGGGACCGCGCTACGCCGTCGTCAAGCACGGCAGCGCCGGAGCCACCCTGCTGCACCGCAGCGAGAGCGGCGCGCGACGCATCTTCCGCTGCCCGGCTTGGCCGCTGGCGCCGGCGAAGGACCCGACGGGGGCGGGCGATGCCTTCATGGGAGCGCTGGCGGGCTGCCTCTGCGCCTGCCTGAACGGGGGCTCGCCGCGCTGGGAGGACATGAAGAGCGCCATGGCTGTTGCCACGGTAGTGGCGGGGGCGGTCTGCGAGCATTTCGGCACCATCGGGCTCTTTTCCCTGAGCCGCGCCGAGCTGGAGCAGCGCCTCGCGAGCTTCCGCGACATGACCTGCTGGTGAACAGGGGCGCCGAGGCACGCGCACCGGGGTGTGAGGCGCGCCGGGGCAGGAAATTTGACCCCGCCGCCCGCGCGGGGCTCTTTCCACCTTGACGCCGTGGGGGCAATGGCGTATGATGGGCACGTTATGGCAGTTCAATGCACGATGACCTATCAGGGCGGTCTCCACACCGAGCTGACGCACGGTCCCAGCGGCGCGACCGTCTGCACCGATGCGCCCGTCGATAACCACGGCAAGGGGGAGAGCTTCTCGCCCACGGATCTCATGTGCTCGGCCATGGCCGGCTGCATGGCCACGATCATGGGCATCTACGCGCAGGAGCACGCGCTCGCGCTGGAGGGGATGACCATCACCGTCAGCAAGGAGATGAGCAGCTCGCCGCGCCGCATCGCCCGCATCGCCACCGTCATCAGCGTCCCCCTGCCGCCCGACACCCCACACCGCGCCGCCCTGGAGCAGTGCGCCCTCGGCAGCCCCGCCATGCGCAGCCTGCACCCCGACATCGACGTGCCGATTACTTGGCAGTGGAACGGCTGATCTTCCTCCCGTGAAGCGACTCACCTACATCTGGTGGAGCTGCCCGCTCGCGCTCGCGCTCAACACCCTGCCGCTCCTGCTGCATGGGGTGTGGGCCCTCGTGCTCGCCTCGCTCGCGGCGCTGGCGCTGTGGGCGGTCGTTTGGTTGCGATTGTATGCCAACCGCCGTCTGCGCCCGGAGTTTGCCGTGCTCGCCGTGCTCCCCCAAATGGTGCAGCACGGCTTTGCTTTTGCCGGCGGACTGCCGCAAGAGTTCGACACGCTCCTCTGGCAGAACCTGTACTTCGTCTCGTGGTGTGCCGTCGCCTGGGTCAACATCCGCGCCCTGCTGCTCGGTCCCGGAGAAGAGCGCGCCCCGGGGCGCCACGATGCCGTGCTCATCTTCATGAGCATCATCACCCTTTGCTACTGCTTCAGCTCCTGGGTTCAGGCCGCCCCGCGGCTGTTCCCCGGCAGCACGGAGCCCGAATCTTACCACCACAAAACCAGCCATCCATCATGAACACACGCTACGTCCCCCTCTTCCTCGCGGGTCTCACGCTGCTCTCCTGCGACAACATCGATGACCGCGTCGACGGTCGCGCGATGGTACGCACCAAAACCCCGCCGACCCCCGTTGCCGCCCCCGTTGCCGCGCCTGCGCCCGCAGTAGCCACGCCTCCCCCTGCCGCGCCCGCCGAGGTCGCTGCTCCCCCCGCAGCGCCGGCACCTGCAGTGACCACGCCTCCCCCGGCCGCACCTGCGCCCGCTGAGGTCGCAGCGCCCCGTTCGGCAAGCAGCCCCGCCACGCCGAGCCACTCCCCCATCACGCGCCGCCACGGCGGAGCCTCGCAGGTCC
>JBJEVL010000091.1:0-3209 GCA_051884335.1 Akkermansia sp.
CGCCGCAGAGCTGACAGGTTTCGGGGAAAAGCCAGCGCAACATGGGAGGAACAGCGGAACCCGCGGGCAGGGCGGGGGTGGGTCAGTGGTGCGGGAGTCGCGGGGAGGGAGGACGGGAGCCGAGGTGATGCGGGCGGGTCAGCGGCGCGGGAGTCGCGGGGAGGCGGGGCTCAGCGGTGGCGGCGGATGAACTCCTTGGCGGCGTTTTGGTAGGCGAGGGAGGCGGCGCCGTAGGGGTCGTGCTCCATGACGGTCTGCCCGAAGCTGGGCGCCTCCGCCACGCGCACGGAGCGGGGGATGACCGTCTCGTAGGCCTTGTCGGGCAGCGCCTCGCGCACTTGGCGGATGACTTCGTTGGCGAGCTTGGTGTTGCTGTACATGGACATGAGGATGCCCTCGTGCACCCAGTTGGGGTTGGAGCCGCTGTCGCGGATCTGCTCCATGACGTAGAGGATGCGCGAGAGACCCTCCAGACTCAGGAACTCGCACTGCACGGGCGTGAGCACCTCATCGCAGGCGCAGAGCGAGCTGGTCATGAGCACGCCGAGCGAGGGCGGCGTGTCCAAGAACACATAGTCGTAAAAATTGCTGCGGCGCAGCCCCTCGGTCGCATCGCGCATGCAGGAGAGGTGGGTTCCGCTTTGCGTGAGCTCCACCTCCACGCCCGAGAGGTCGATGTGGGCGGGGACGATGGAGAGGTTGCGCCGGTTGGTGGGGCGCACGAGATCCTCCAGCAGCGCCTGCCCGACGAGGGCGGGGTAGAGGCTCTGCTCGCTCTCGGCCTCGATGCCGAGGGCGGAGGTGGCGTTGGCCTGCGAATCCATGTCAATCAGCAGCACGCGCTTGCCCCGGGCGGCAATGGCGGCAGAGAGGTTGACGGCGGTGGTGGTTTTCCCGACACCGCCTTTCTGGTTGGCAATGGCGATGATCTTCATCGCGGGTATTTTAGCGGAGAGTACGGGCTTTTTCAAGCCGATATTTGTTGGCAGACCCGCTGCGCTGTGCTAGGATGGGGGCATGCCTGTTGAAGAGGATTTGCTGGAGGCGGCGCGCGAGCTCTGCGCCGAGGTGGCGGCGCTGCGCTTCAGCGCTCCGGTGGCGTTCACCTACAACCCGCTGGACTACGCGTGGGCGGGCTACGAAGCCTATGTTCGCCGCTTTGCGCGCGGGACGCGCGAGGTGCTCTACCTGGGGATGAATCCCGGCCCCTTCGGCATGGCGCAGACGGGGGTGCCCTTCGGCGAGGTGGCGGCGGTGACGCTGTGGATGGGGCTCAGCGCCCCCATCGGGCAGCCCGAGCCCATGCACCCCAAGCGCCCCGTGCAGGGCTTTGCCTGCCCTCGCTCGGAGGTGAGCGGGCGGCGGTTGTGGGGGCTGTTTGCGGAGATGTACGGCTCGGCGGAGGCTTTTTTCGCCCGCTCGTTCGTGGCGAACTACTGCCCGCTGATTTGGATGAGCGCGAGCGGCGCCAATATCACGCCGGACAAGCTGCCGCGCGAGCAGCGCGAGGCGGTGGATGCGGCCTGCCGGCGCCATCTGGTGCGCATGCTGGAGATTTTGCAGCCGCGCTGTCTCGTGGGGGTCGGCAAGTACGCGACTGATCGCTTGGCGGAGGCGGCGGCGGCGCTGCCGCAGCGCGTCTACACCCTCGGCACCATGCTGCACCCTAGCCCGGCCAGCCCGGCGGCGAATCGCGGCTGGCCGCAGGTGCCGCGCGCGCAGCTGAAGGCGCTGCTGAGCACGGCGGGGCTCAGCGCAGCACCTGCGCCGTTGTCTTGAAGTGCAGCTTGGCGATGTCGCCCAGGCGCTCGGCACCGTGCCGCGCGACAAAGGCGCGCGCCGCCTGCGTGACGCGCGGGCTGCAGCCCAGCGGCAGCTCGCAGTGGGCGGCTGCGGCGGCCTCGCGCATCCACTGCACGAAGCGCGCGCGGGCGAGGATGGAGGCGGCGGCGACGGCGATGTCGCTCTCGCCCTTGGTGCGCTGCTCGAGCTGCACGGGGAGATGACGCTCGCCCAGCGCCCGCTTGAGCACCCACTCGTTGGCAAACTGATCGCTGAGCGCGCGCGGGCAGTCGGGCACCTGCTCGTGCAGGGCGGCGATGACGCGCGCATGTCCCCACGCCAGCAGGCGGTTGAGGTTGCCGAAGCGGGTGTAGAGCTCGTTGTAGCGTTTGGGACCGATGCAGACCAGCTCGCAGGCGATGCCGGGTAGCCCGCGGATGGCGTCGGCGAGGCGGAGACTCTGCGCGTCGCCCAGAGTCTTGCTGTCGCGGCAGCCCAAGCGGTGCAGGGCGGGGGCGGTGGCGGGGCTGCTGTAGACCCCCGCGATGCAGAGCGGGCCGAAGTAGTCGCCCTTGCCGCTCTCATCCACCCCGAAATGCGGGCGGGTGTCGACCGCGGCGGGTAGGGCGGCGGCGGGCGCTGCTCCCGCTGCCGGAGCGGCGGCGGGGATATCGCCCAGATGCTCGCGCACAAAGGCATCGCACCCCTTGCCCTGCACCAGCAGACGGCGGCGCTTGGGGTAGAACGCCACATTGACCGCCGCACCCTCGAAGCTCCAGTCAGCGTAGGCTCGCTCGGTGCGCAGGAAACCGCGCGTCGCGAGAAGTTTCGCCTCAAGAGCGGCGGCTTGAGCGGGGCTGAATTCCGTGCTGAACTGGTTGGCCATGTCGCCATCCAGTCTGCCTGTCCGCAGCCTCGGAGTCAATCCCTGTCCTCCCCGATGGGCTCATGTTGACGCAAAAAAATGTCTTTCGCCGTATTTTGTGCGGGACAAAAGCGGTGTGACGGAGTATAATGACCCGCGCCTTTTCATCACGGTAACAAGGCGTTTCTACTATGGCTAATACGATTACGAAGAGAGAGCTTGTCAATAAAGTTTGTGCCGAGTTGGGCAACAGCTTTACGCAAAATCAGGTGCTGGATGTTATTCAAAAGACCATTGAGACGATCACCGAGGCGCTCGGCAACGGAGACCGCGTCGTCCTTCGCAACTTCGGTACCTTTACGGTCAAGGAGGTGAAAGCCAAGGTGGGGCGCAATCCCAAGGAGCCCACCAAGAATGTGCCCATTCCTCCCCGCACGGTGGTGAAGTTCAAGGTCGGCAAGAACCTCAAGGATTCTGCGGCCAAGGTTTCGGACTGAGTCGGGTAACGACCGGTCCTGACAGCCGCATGGCGCAGAGAGTGACGGGGGGCACCGAGCCCCCC
>JBJEVL010000092.1:0-14476 GCA_051884335.1 Akkermansia sp.
GTTGATTTTATGACATTATAACGCGTCATATTCCCCAATGCGTTTGCCCTGCGCTACCTGTCAGCTGCCCTTGACGCGCGGGGGGCGCCCGTGCTAGAATGAGCCCCGAGCTATGGGCAAGACATTATACCGCAAAGTTTGGGACGCGCACACCGTCGGCACCCTGCCGGACGGGCGCACGCAGCTCTTCATCGCCACCATGTTCCTGCACGAAGTTACCTCGCCGCAGGCTTTTTCCATGCTGCGCGAGCTGGGGCTACCCGTGCTGCACCCCGAGCGTCTCTTTGCCACGCCCGACCACATCATCCCCACCGATGACCAGCGCGAGCCCTTTGCCGACCCGCGCGCCGTCGCCATGCTCGACGCGCTGCGCGCCAACTGCCGCGCCAACAACATCCGCCTCTTCGACCTGCCCGGCGGGCAGCAGGGCATCGTCCACATGGTCATGCCCGAGCTCGGCATCACCCAGCCCGGCATGACCATCGTCTGCGGCGATTCGCACACCGCCACCCACGGCGCCATGGGTGCCGTCGCCATGGGCATCGGCACCACGCAGGTGCGCGATGTGCTCGCCACGCAAACGCTCGCCATGAGCCCGCTCAAGGTGCGCAACGTGCGCGTGGAAGGCAGCCTGCGCCCCGGCGTGACCGCCAAGGATGTGGCGCTGCACATCATCGGCAGGCTGGGTGCCAAGGGCGGGCTGGGCTATGCCTACGAGTTCGGCGGCAGCGCCATCGAGTCCATGGACATGGACGGGCGCCTGACGCTCTGCAACCTCGCCATCGAGGGGGCGGCGCGCTGCGGCTACATCAACCCCGATGAGACCACCTTCGCCTACCTCAAGGGACGCCCCTACGCGCCCAAGGGTGCCGAGTGGGATGCCGCCGTGGAGCGCTGGAAGAGTTTTGCGTCGGATCCCGATGCCGAGTATGACGATGTGGTCATCATCCCCGCCGAGGAGATTGAGCCCACCGTCACCTGGGGCATCTCGCCCGACATGAACATCGGCATCGGCGGCTGCATCCCCTCCCCCGAGGACGCGCCCGATGCCGAGACGCAGAAAGCCTATCGCAACGCGCTGGAGTACATGAAGCTCCGCCCGGGGCAGCCCATCGCCGGGCTCCCCGTCGATGTCGTGTTCATCGGCTCCTGCACCAACGGCCACATCTCGGACTTCCGCGCCGTGGCGCCCCTGCTGCGCGGGCGGCACGTGGCCCCCGGCATCCGTGCGCTCGCCGTCCCCGGCTCGCAGATGACGGCGCGCCAGTGCGAAGAGGAGGGCATTGCGGACATCTTCCGCGCGGCGGGCTTCGAGTGGCGCCTGCCCGGCTGCTCCATGTGTCTGGCGATGAATGCCGACAAGCTCGAAGGCGACCAAATCTGCGCCAGCACCAGCAACCGCAACTTCAAGGGGCGCCAGGGCAGCCCCACGGGACGCACCCTGCTCATGAGTCCGCTCATGGCTGCCGCCGCCGCCCTCACGGGGCGCGTGACCGACCCCCGCGCGCTGTTTGAGCTCTGAGTTTTCTCCATCAACCACTATTTTCCTTTCCCCGCTATGGCACTCACCCGCATCACCGCCGTCACCGGCAAGGCCGTCCCCGTGCTCGGTGCCGACATGGACACCGACCGCATCATCCCCGCCCGCTTCCTCAAGTGCGTCACCTTTGATGAGCTGGCCGGCACCATGTTCTACGACGAGCGCTTCAACGCCGACGGCAGCAGCAAGGGACACCCCATCGACCAAGCCTGCCACGCCGGCGCCGCCATCATCCTCGGCGGCGAGAACTTCGGCTGCGGCTCCTCGCGCGAGCACGCGCCCCAGGCCATCAAACGCAGCGGCATCCGCGCCGTGGTGGCCGAGAGCTTTGCCGAAATCTTCTTCGGCAACAGCACGGGCATCGGCCTGCCCTGCGTCTGCGCCGCCCACGCCGATCTGACCGCCGCCGCCGCGCTCACCCAAGCCGAGCCCGACACGCTCTGGACCGTCGATTTGGAGAGCATGCAGCTGCGCTGCGACCGCGCGAGCTACCCCCTGCACATGCCTGCCGAGCCCCGCGAAGCGCTCATGCAGGGGCGCTGGGATGCCGTGGTCGAGCTCATGAACGCCCCCGATGCCGTCGAGCGGCTGGCCGCGAGCCTGCCCCGACCCCACCTGAGCTGATTTTCCCCTTTCATCCGCCATGCTCGCTCTCGTCTCCCCCCTCTTCACCCGAGGGATTATCGACAACACCCGGCGCGGCTGCACCCTGCTGCAGCTGCACGGCATTGACAAGGGCGAGCCCATCGAACTGGCCCTGGAGGGCGACTGCCTGCGCGACATTGCCGGCTGCCGCGTTGCCTGGGAGAATCTGGAGCCCACTCAGGAGCCCCCGGAGGAGGGCGAACACCCCGTGCTGGAGATGCTGCGCCACCCGTCGCAGGAGCTGCGCATGGGCGACATCACCCTCTCCGTGCGCCGCCGCGAGCCCGATCCGCCCCACACCCTGCACAACCTGCTCTCCATCGAGTTCTTCCTCGGCACCCACTACCGCGTGCTCATCGAGAGCGCGCATTTCCGCAGCGACATCAGCCTGCCGCAGTGGACGATGAGCTGGGAGGACGAAAACGCGCAGAGCCTCTGCAACACCGAGGCGCTGCGCGCGCATGTGGCCTACAGCACCGAGCAGTTCACCAGCCCCGCCCTGACGGACATCCGCTACGGCGGTTTCCCCTCCTGCGACTGGGATCTGTGCCTCAACCGCGCCGAGGCGCGCATGGCGATCTACCACTCCGTGCACGAGAAATACCGGGGACGCCCCGATGCACGGCTCTGCGAAGCCTATGTCATGGGGCGCGACGACCTGCTCGCCGCCTACGCCGCCGAGGACGAGGCGCACCTGCCGCCCGCTCCCGACAGCGGCAGGCTCTGCGAGCTTCCGGACTTTACGGAGCCGGAACACCGCGAGGCCGTGCGCAGCGCCATGAACCACCCCATCTTCCGAACGCTCTCCGAGCTCACCGAGGTGGTACGCCGACGCCTGCCGGACAGCGCGCTCAGCCCGGCCACCGATCATTACATCCACAGCTACGCAGCGGTTGTGTCGCACCTGCTGGCCACCCTGATGCTCACCCACCAGCCGAAGTTTCCGCGCAAGCTGGCGCAAAAGCGTCTGAAGCTGCTCGCCGAGCGCGTCCGCCGTCTGGTCGCCCCCTCTGAGCTGGTGCCCTTCAGCCCCGAATCGCGCCGCGATCTGGATGCCGTTGCCGGGGATCTGCCCCAACGCATCACGGACTTTGCCGCGCAGCTGCGCTCCTGAGCCGCGCGCCTGCACCATGTACATCGCCCACGAACGCCGCGCCTACATCCTGCGCCTGCTGCAACAGCGCGGCAGCCTGCGCAGCAGTGAGCTGGCCGAGGAGCTCGGCGTCACCAACGAGACCATCCGCACCGACCTCGTGGCGCTGCAGGCGCAGGGGCTGCTGCAGCGCGAGCACGGCGGCGCCCGCTACCGCTTCCCGGGCAGCGCCGCCCCGGAGGGCAGTCCCGCCGATGCAGCGGCACAGCGCGCCCTCGCGCACCTGCGTCCCGGCCTGTGCCTCTACTGCGAGGACAGCCCGCTGTGCGATGCCGTCCTGCGGCTCTGCCGCGAGCCCCTGTGCATCATCACCCCCGGCCCCGCGCTGCTGCTGCGCCTCGGCGCCGCCGCCCTGCCCCACCGACTCCTGTGCCCGGGCGGCGAGCTCGACAAGGAAAGCGGCCTACTGCTGGGCGCGGAGCTGCCGCAGCGTCCCGAGCTCGCCCTGCTCGCGCCGCCCGCCGTGCTCCCCCGCGCCGTCGCCTACCGCCACGCCGCCGCTGCCCGCTGGGCGGAGCGCGCCGCCCGCGCCGCCGCAAGCACCCTGATTCTCGCGCCCGCCGCCGCCCTGCGCGACGACGCGCCGGACGCGCCGCACCGCGTGAGCATCCCCCGCGCCCGCCTGATTACCGAGGATGCGCTGCCCCCCTCCTTTGCCGACAGCGCCTACCGCATCGAAACAGTGCCCCTCCTCACCCCCGACACCCTGCGACAGGCCGCCGAGGGCTACTGAGCAGCCTAACAGCTCGTTGACAAGCCGACAGCGGCTGGCTATACTGGTAGCGTGACCCGGTGCCCCCTGCTCTGCCTCCTCATCCTGCTGCTCGCGGCCTGCGAGGGCCTGCGCCCCGCCGCCCCGGCGGCGGCACCGCCCACGCTCACCGAGCAGCTGCGCGCCGACTGGCAGCAACTGGCGCAGCGGCACATGGCCGATGAGCAGCGCCAGGAACTCATCGCCCGCTACAACGGCCGGCTGCTGCAGCTGCTGCGCGAGCAGGGCGCCGCGCACGCACCCGATGCCGCCCCCTACGAGGAGCTGCGCCCCGCCGCCGATGTGGAGCTGCGGGTGCTCAGCGAGCGCGTCAGCAGCCCGGGGCTGGGCGTGCCGATGGTGGGCATCCTACCCGCCGAGACGCTGCCCGAGGGCGAGCTGGTGCGCACGCAGGGCATCGTGCGGCAGCTGACCGCCATCCTGAGCTTCGATGCGGCGGGGAGCCCCCGCCTGCGCCTGCTGCCGCGCCGCGAGCGCGCGGACATCCGCATCGGCCCCCTGCGCTACGGGCTGGCGAGCGATGACAGCGCGCCGATGGAGGTCTACTGGTCGCTGACGCACCCCGCCAAGGACCGCCTGCTGGGGCTGCTGCGCCCGCAGAAAATGCGCGTTGCCACGGGGCTCTCGTCCATGGAGGGCTACGATGCGCGCAAAATCCCCCTCATCCTCACCCACGGGCTCGCCTCCAGCTCCGAGACCTTTGCCGAGCTCGTCAATCGACTCAACGCGGACCCCGTGGTGCGGGAGCACTACCAGTGCTGGTTCTTCAACTACCCCACGGGGGTGTCCTGGGTGGTGACGGCGGAGTCCTACCGCCGCGCGCTGGCGGAGCTGCGCCGCAAGGTCGACCCGAAACGGCGCAATCCCCACTGGAAAAAAATGGTGCTGCTGGGGCACAGCATGGGCGGGCTCATCACGCAGTACTCGCAGTGCGAACAGCCCTGGCTGCTGCTGCGCAACAGCGGCAGCTTCAACCAACACAAGCTCGAGCCGCTCATGAGCGCCCGCTACATCGACCGCCCGCTGCCCGTGAGCGCCGCCGAACCCTTCCGCGCGAACTTCTACTTCCGCCCCGTCGAGGCGGGCATGGTCGTCTACCTCGCCACGCCCCACCGCGGCGCCCCGCTGGCGGCGTACCGCATCAGCGCGCTCCTGACGCGGCTCGTGCAGCTGCCGCAAAATCTGGCGGAGGAGGCGCTGCGCCTCGTGACCCTGCAGGACGGCATGCTGCTCATGGAGCCGCGGCGGCTCACCGACTGGTTCACCAGCGTCAGCCAGCTCTCGCCCGAGAGCTACTCCATCCGCGGGCTGCAGGGGCTCGCCGTGCGGCGCGCGCCCACGCACTCCGTCATCGGCAATCAGGGCTCGGATGCCCCGCTGCCCGAGACCTCGGACGGCATTGTGCCCTACTGGTCCAGCCACCTGCCCATCGGCAGCGAGTGCATCGTGCCCTGCGGGCACTCCGTTCAGGAGGACCCGGCCACCGCCCGCGCCCTCACGGAGATTCTGCGCCGCTACGCCGAGCCTACATCAGCTGCGCCAGCAGGGCGCGCTCGGATTCGCTGAAGGGGGCGGCAGCACCGTCCCCGCGCCGGCGGCGCGCCGCCACCACCTGCACCACCGCCACGGGACCGGACTCGCCCGAGAGCTCAAAGCGCCAATGCAGCGAGCTGTTGCCCAGGTGCGTGAGGCGCGCGCGCACCTCCACCCGCTCGAAGAAATGCAGCGGCGCGCTGTAGTCCACCTCCGCATGCACGCGGGGGTAGGCGTGGCCGTCGCGCGTGACCACCAGCCCCAGCGAGGCCAGCGCATGCGTCTCGGCCTCCTCGGCGTAGTGAAAATAATTGGCGAAGTAGACAATGCCCTCGGCATCCGTCTCGTGCATCGCCACGCGGGTGGTGTAGGTAAAGGCAGCCATCGGAAGCGTCAGTGGAAGAAGGAACGGCGCCAGCCCGTGCCCATGCGGCGGCGCTCGGCATCATACACGGCATTCCAGCCCGCGTCCTGCACCTCGGACACGTTGATGCGCTCGCCCGAGGCATCCGTGCGGATGTAGAGCAGCGCCATGTGCCCGTAGCGGTCGCGCAGGGTCAGGAAGCGCTCGCGGCTCTCGAAGGCGTTGTCGACGCTGGGGATGCTGATGTCGCTCGTGTCGCGCAGCTGCGCGCGGTAGTCCTCGGGCAGCTCGTCGAGCCCCAGCCACGCCTCCGCCTCCGCGCGCGTCATGCCGGCGAAGCATTCCGTGTCCGAGATGTGCTCCATGACGCGCAGCGCCGCATGCACCGCCGCGCGCGTGGGGCGCGGGCGCCCGGCGGCATCGCGCTCAAAACACTTCATCACCCGCAGGTCGCGCGCCAGCGCCTCCTGCGCCGTCGGCTGCGGGTAGCAGAGCAGCCAAAGGACGACCGCCGCCACCGCCGCCGCATACAGAGCGAGGCGCCCCCGGTGGCGCAACACCAGCGAGCGCCACACGCGCCCGAAGCGCTCTACCAGCGATGCATCCGCATCCCCGAAGAGGAACTTCGGCTGCGGGCGCAGAGGAGCCGCTGCAATCTGCTGCACCGTGCGCGCTTTGGCGGGGTCGAGCACAGCGGCGTCCTCGCCCGCCGGCTGCGGCTCGGGCTCGGGGAAGAGAAAGACCAGCAGCAGCTGCAACAAGTAGCCGCCGAAGAGCACGATGGCCATGTAGCCCAGCCCGCCCGGCAGCATGGCGCCTTGGAAAGGCAGCGAGGGGCTCACCCACTCCGGCTGCAGCGCGCGCAGCACCGGGCAGGCCAGCAGCGCCGCCAGCCACAGCCCGCCCACCGCCGCAAACCAGCAGCGGAAAAAGCGTCCGCTCAGCGCCGCCGTCAGCACGGAGACCGCCAGCGGCAGCACCCACACATAGCCCCGCAGCGCGTAGAAGGACCAGTCGCCCAAGTACTCCTTGGCCGGGTCGGGCGGCACCACCGAATCCGGGTAGGCCAGACAGACCAGCAGCGCCGCTGCGGCAACGACCGTCAGCAGCCCCGCCACCGCCGCACGCAGAACAGACAGCACCTTCATCACCGCATCCTCCCCCGGTTCAAGCCGCCGCACCCGGCATCACCTTCTTCACATCCTCACCGATGAGCCCGCGGCTGCAGGCCAGCGCCAACAGCGCCTCCTCCACATCCGGCGGCGGCATCAGACGCTTGTGCGGCAAATCCGCCGTCAGCAGCTCCAGCGCGCAGGCGTTGTGCAGCGCCATGGTCGTCTCGATGAAGCGCATGCCCGTGGGCTCCTCCAGCACGAAATTCAGCGGGCGCTTGTGGTTGAGCACGCGCTCCGTGGGGATGTCGGGGCCGAACTCGTCCTCCACCCCCAAATTGGCCAGCAGCACCTTGGAGTTGGTGATGTCGGCGGCGTGCAGCCTGCGGCGCAGCGCGCCGATGTGCCCCGTGACCGTCACGGTGCACCAGGAGTGCAGAATCGCCGCGTTGAGTGCCTCCGTGTCATTCGCGTCCACAAAGGTCGCATCGCCCGGCAGCTCGCCGCTCTTGTCGACCACATCGGCCACCACCACCTTCATGCCATGCTGCCGCGCGTAGTAGGCCACCCCCTGCCCCACCTTGCCGTAGCCGATGATCAGCAGGGGGCGATTGGCCCAATCGGCATAGCCCAGCTGACGGAGCGCGCGGAAAAAGCCCTCGCCCGTCCCCAAAATAGTTTCGATGCGCTTGATGCGCCCGCCGTCCGCCACAAAGACGGGGTACTTGGCGTGCTCGTAGCGCTCCACCCCGCTGCGCGTCAGCTCGCAGGCGCCCAGCACGGGGCGCAGGCGGCGGAACTGCCCGGCGCAGTCCAAAATGATGTCGAACGCGGTGTCGTCGCGCCGCGCGTAGCGGATGCCGAAGTCTCCCGCGCGGCGCAACACGGCGGGGTTGTGCGGCAGCGCCGTCCGCGCCGGCACATACAGCTCGGCACCGCCCGCCAACAGCGCCATGTGTTTCGCCAAAGTGTTGCGGTAGAGCGGGGTGGCATCCAAAATCCGCAGCCCCTCCAGCGGGCGGGTCTGCGACCAGTGCTCCGCCTGCGCCAAAAGGGTCGGCATCTCGGCCTCCGTGTAAAATTCCCCCAGATAGCGGCGCAACTGTTCGACATGCTCGTTCATATCCGAAAATCAGTCTAGTCCAAGCCTCCCGAAATGCAAGCAAAAAGGCTGCCTGCGCCGGCGACGCTCAGCTGTGTCCCGAAAGGCATACAGACTTTACCGAGGAATCAATTTTCTTCAGGGGGATCAGATTCTGCGTTGTTCTTGTTTGCGCAAAAGCGAAAAGGCCGGATGTTGCATTGGAACGCTCGCAGAATTCCCGACACAAGCACAACAACTCCGCTATCTTTTCCAGAGGCTCTTCTCCGGAGAAAGCAGTAAGGATGTGTCGATATTCCGGCATCGACACGATATTCTCCGGCCAATCGCAACGTTCATCATGAAATTCCTGCAATTCCTCTTTGGCAAGAACGATGACGGAAAGCACATCTTGGTCGAAAAGAGAGCTACTCATCCAAGCCAAATCTCCAACGTAATAACCCAAGTTACTCCGGATAAGACGCTTGGTCTCTTCTCGAGATTTTCCGAAAAAATGCTCCCGAGCCAGTTTCTCATCTCAAGATTCCATCTCCACCGTTGCTTGTTCCTTCAGCGCTTCCCGTGCCAACCTCTCCCTGAACCCGGCGCTGTGACGCCCCCTCTTGTGTATCTTTTCGTTTTGCTTCCTTCGCATATCGGTTGATGAAACAAGCGCCTGATGCGGCACACAAGTAACATGTGCTTAATCCAATGTCCTAAATTTCGGCATCATTATATTCAACTCAGCTTGGATAAATCTCTTATTTTACGAGAGTACTCTTTTCTTCTTCCGTCGTCATTTAATTCTTCCCTTCTGAGTTTTGCCATTTCCATAAAAGAGATTTCTTTATCAATTCCCAGGAATCGGCGACCAAGTAACGAAGCTGCAATACCAGTTGTACCGCTACCACAAAAAGGGATGTACGAGCAAGCTCCCTCATTGAATCAGTGTCTTACCTTACACGTCCATTTCCAGAATGTGGCATTGTAATTCCGCTTGGCTTTCCGAGCAAGCCAAGCGGGAAAAACACCCTTGTTTCTCAATGCCCCATGATTCCAGCGGGTAGGAGAACTGCTGCATGTAAGCACTCATCATGGCGTTTTGCATTGACTGTGCTTCATTCTCAGAAGAGAAAGGAGCTGAGCAGTCTATGCTGAGCTCACCATCAGCGTTTATGGCTGCACTGTGCAGAATGTAGAGTCTCATATGGTCTTAATTTGTCTGTATTGGCCGGATTTCAGGAACTCAATGATGCCCTTATCTCGCAAAAACTGCAATTGTTGCCGAATTTTGGCCTCAATGTTGTTGTTTTTCGGGTGCTTGATTTTCAGGGTCTCCACAAAGGAGTACATTTGTTTCAGCGTGAAAGTTGTATCAAGTTGTTCCACGCATTTTAATACATCGAACAGCCAGCCTCTACTCTCCACGCTTTTAGTTTGTAGGGCGAATACTTTTTGGTATTGGCTGCACACATCAATATTGTTAAGCACTTGCCTGTTCTTGATAATGGGAATTTTTGCGAAAGACGGAATGTGTTGCAGAAGGATATTACAGCCCACCCACCCGGCACGTCGGGCAGAGGGTGGAAGAGGCTTGCGTTTTTCAATGATTTCAGGGATGAAAAAACATTTCGGCACAACTATAAGATTATTCACCTCGTATGAGTCATAATGCATGAAGAAGAAACTCGGGTTATCCATTGAGGTGATGCGTTCTATCATGGAGCTGTAGCTCCCATCATTGATTTTTTTATCGTAACTGTCGCTGTTGCGTTGGGTGCTCTTCAGCTCGTATTGAGACTTGCACTTGTTACACACGAAATCCTTAACGGGCGCATTCGCTTCCGCACTCTTGATGGAAACCTCTCCGCAAATGGGACAATACATGTTACGAGCCAACCAATCCTCCGTCAGTACTCGAGCAATTTGAGACTTACTTTTGTATTTCCTCGCCAGTTTTGTATCGAAGCGCAAATTCATGGGATTGAGAGTATGTAGCGATGTGCGTAATTGTAATAATTTTATCCTTTTTCACACAAGCCTTATGCTTCAAACTTGGGTTACTTAGATAAAGCGAAAAAGCATAGCCCCCCCACCAACAAAAGGTTCAATATACGTAGCCTCCTCCCAATGCTGAAAGTCTTTCGGTAGCAACGACTCCAGTTGGCTAAGCAACTGACCTTTACCTCCTACCCACTTGATAAATGGCTTTGCCTCTGTCATAACACGAAACTGCTCGCGCGATTATAGCAATTCCCGCCCCTCTATTCAAGCGTGACGGGGGATTTTCTTCAGGGCAAACGAATTGGGGCGCGTCATGCAAAGTGAGTCATGAAAAAACCGTTTTCATGACGTTGAGAGCAACGTCTTCCTTCAAGGCTGCCTTGAACTTTATGGTGCGATCATCGTCTCAGAATGTTTCCGGAAAAACGGAGTCGTCACGAAATGTTCTCCGCTGAGTTTCCTGCCCTCTTTTGACCGGAATCCTCGTGGAAAGCCCTATCCGGCACACCATGCCATTGTTGTCATTCCCCCGGTGGGTGCGAAGCCAACAGGAAAACTGACTTATGGTTTAAGAACCGAATGATACCCGGCTGCATGTTCAAAGGCTCCTGACATTTCCTCCTGCTGCGCTGCCGGGATTCCCATACCGGTAGCGATGCTTCGCCAGCCTGATACAGCCCGTGCTATGGGAATCAGTAACTCCTTAGCCTCTCCGGGGCGTATGTAAAACATATCGGCGTGCTCGCAGAGAAGTTTGAGTGATGCTGTATTATCACCCTCTACAATATCCATGGAAAGGGTATGCCCCTTGACATGCTCCGGTGTAGGGTTGACATCAAACAGCGGAGCCAGTTGCCACCCTTTTCGTTCCAAACGCAGGAAGCCATGATTCCGGGGATGATCATCCACGTTTGTCACCATAATGCTCAGCGCTATACGGCGCCACAGTTCTCTTAAGTCTGCTCGCGGAGTTGCCGTGTACTGGCTCATAGATTCTGCCAACTCCGCATAGGAGCGGATTTCCCCGTCCTGCGCCTGCAGCATCGTCATTGCGGAAATGTAAGGCAGACGTGTGCCGCCGGGGCTGCGATCAAAGCGGCGGCTCAGAAAGACACTCTTACCGCGTTCCGGACGCTTCAGGCAGAACTCAGGAACTCTTAACCCGGACTTGGCAGCAATCTTCATGGCAACAGCTTCCCACGCTACCACATCATATTCCTGCCGGGAGTTACTGAACTTGGCCATATAGAGATTGCCTTGCTCATCCTTGACGCTGGCCTTGGGCCATGCACCCCCCAGGGAGGAACCGGGATTCAACAGCATGCGTAATTCTGCCGGTGTTACCGTATCGCAGCAAAGGTGTTCCGCTGCATGATGCAGAGGAAGCAGATCAACCATCGGCGGAATGCTTGCGCCCTCATCCGAGTGTAGGAATGTCACACCTCCATCGGTAGAATAACGCAGAGCGCCCATGCGAGCCACATCGTTTACCCCAAGCAGGAAATGCTGCTCACCTAATGCACCGCTCACCGTCGGATATCCCGGCAGACCTTGGCGATGCGCCCGCTGTATCAGGCGGCGGCCCCATCTGTCCGGAGCACTATCGCTCATGCTGCCAAACAGCACTTGTCCCGGGACGGTATGGTATTTTCCTCGCCCCAGCGGCAGCATAGGCTCCAGCTCGTAGCTGTGCGGGTGATTCAGCCACTCCCGGCTGTATTCAAAACTAGCAGAGCCCTGCCGCCGGTGATGTATCCACAGCGTTCCTACCCGGATACCATCTGCACCGGGTTGCAATAAATCGGTATACACCCCTATCTCTGTATCATTGGTCATAGCGCTTGTTCACGATATTCTTGGGCATTTGTTCTGCTTCCAGCTCCAAGCCAACGGCATCATGCCGCGCATCAAAGGCATCGCTCAGGCGCTCAATGAGCCCCAGCGCAAAGATAACCGCCGCGTAGCTACTCATGGACACCCCGGAATCACCTCTTTCGATACGGTACAGCGTTGCCCTCGATATACGCGCACGCTCCGCCAGCGTTGTCGTCGAAATACGCCGCCGCCGCCGGGCATCTCGCAAATCATTTCCCAGCTTCAGCAGAGCTTTTACAGCTTGCGGATAGAGTGGCCATCTCTCGTTCATGATGCATGATTATGTTTCATATCTGAGCAAAATACAAGATTTTTTACGCAGATATGCGACAAAACGGAGGCTGTTTCCCCTTCACCGGTGCGGGAAACAGCGGGGAATGCCGCCGTATCCATGGTGTTGCCTGCTTCCTCGAGGGCACTCTCAGGCTCCTTGTGGAGAGGCAGGCTGCCGGGAGAGGTACCGCTGCCGCTCGGCGAGGATTGTGCTTGAAAAACAGGCAGATGGGGTGTATGTTGTGCCTGTGGGGGCGGGCAGACAGCCGCCCCTCCTCTCCACCGAACACGACCATGAACACACGCATGTTGCTTCTGATGGCGACAGCTGTTGCAGGCGCTGCCTCCGCTGCCGATACTCCCCACGATTGGACCCACGCCGTGCAGGACGCCCTGACGGTGTACAAGAGCGACACGGGCGTGGTGCGCAAGGTGAAGCTCGCGTGGATGGAGCAGTTCCAGATGGCTGTGGTGCAGCCCAACGGCAGCAACGGTCTGCACCTGCGCGATGGGGCCAGCCCCTACAATTTCGAGTTCCGCCGCTCGTGGGTGGGGGTGAATGTCGACTTCTCCACCGGCACCTCGTTCCACACCTGGGGGCGCATCGGCGGTCTGCCCTACCGCGAGAGCTACAGCGGCGGTCGCACGGTCAAGACGTACAGCTACGCCGACCTTTTCGACCTCTGGGTGCAGCAGCAGATCCCCTCGGTAAAGGGGCTCAGCGTCAAGGTGGGCAAGATTAAGCCGCTGTTCACGACGGACTACTCCACGCCTTCGTCGCAGATTCCCTGCTTGGAGCGCTCGCTGCTCAGCAATCAGTATGCGCTGGATTCCAACTGGGGTGTGGATGTGACCTACGCGCCGAACAAGCAGGACAAGTTCTACCTGCAACTCTTTGCCAATGACCGCGCTTCGGCTTCCAAGAGCATGACGCATCGCGATGTCTACCGCGACGGGCGCGGTCTGAAGGGCGAGTTCGGCTGGGAGGACAAGTTTTTTGCGATCGTGGGGGCTTCCCACAAGTATGCGGAGACGGAGCGCGGCTACCAGCAGGTTTCCGCGCAGTACATGCACGACTTCGACAACAGCTACGACCACGGCACGGCGCGCGGTGCCAATTACTACGGCGCGAACGTGAAGGATGCCCTCTCGCTCGGGCATGAGTGGAAGCAGGATCGCCTGCGCGTCATCAGCAATGTCGTCGCTTCCTTCGAGATGGCGCGGACGGCTTCGGGCTACAACAACAACAACTTGGGCTGGGAGCTCGAGCCCATTTACAGCCTCTGCCCGCACGCTGATCTGGTGCTGCGCTATGTGGGGATGACGGGGCGCCGCGCCTGCAAGTTGGGCGCCGACCGCTACATCACCCGCCAGTGCGATGCGGCGACTTGGGTCGACAGTGCGCACAGTTTTTATGTGGGGCTCGATCTCTACGCCTCAGCCGTGAACAAGAACGCCCTCAAGTGGATGTTCGGCGCGGAGTACACCACCGCCCGCCTCGGCGGCAGCGATTGCTACAACGGTTGGGAGTACAGCAGCGCCATCCGCTGGAACTTCTGAGCCGACCGCAGCCACCCCCTATCCCGCCCGCCGGAGTCGCGCAACGACTCCGGCGTTTTTGGGTTTGTCCGGCGGGGTTTGTAGCTTCTATCGTGGTTGGGTTGCACGGCGGGCGCCTTGCCCGGCATCGCTGTCGGCTTGTCCGTCCGCTCTTGCCTGCCGGCGGCGGGCGCGGTCCGGCGGCGGGCTCAGTCCTCGCGGTCGGCGCGGGGGTGCGCCTCGCGGTAGACCTGCATGAGCCGCGCCTTGGTCACGTGCGTGTAGATCTGCGTGGTGGAGAGCGAGGCGTGCCCCAGCAGCTCCTGCACGGCGCGCAGGTCGGCGCCCGCATCGAGCAGGTGCGTGGCAAAGGTGTGGCGCAGTTTGTGCGGCGAGATGTGGAAGGGAATCTCGCTGCAACGCAGGTACTTGTCCAGCATCAGCTGCACGCTGCGCCCCGTCATGCGCCGCCCCAAGCGGCTGATGAAGAGCGGCCCGCTCTCGCCCAGCCCGGCCATGCGGCGGTAGGTCGCCACCGCCTCGCGCGCGTACTCGCCCACGGGCACGAGCCGCACCTTGCGCCCC
>JBJEVL010000093.1:0-3204 GCA_051884335.1 Akkermansia sp.
ACGGTCTTTTCATGACTCACTTTTCATGACATGCCCCCAATGCGTTTGCCCTGACAGGTAGCGGCGTGCTGACACACGATTTCGGGGGAATCCCGAATCGGCGGGCGCGGCGCGCCTGTCGGCGCCGTCCTCCCCGCCGCCCCGGGCGCCGCTCGGCGGGTGGGCGGCGTGCCCCGGTTACGGAGTGACCGCTTTTTTTTGCACTTGACCGCAGCGGGGGCGCATGCTACAGTGGCGGCGGCGGTCGCAGACGCCGCAGCAACGTATTTTCTCACCATGTCTCAGGAGCTTCCTTCCCGCGTCAAACAGCCGCGCTTTCGTCACGCCCGCATCGTGATTGTCGCGGCTCAGTACAACGAAAAGTATACGGATGCCCTGCTGGAGAATTGCCGGCAGGAGCTGGAGGAGACGGCGGGGAACATCGAGGTGGAGGTGCTGCGCGTGCCCGGCGCGTTTGAGGTGCCGATGATGGTGCGCCGCGTGCTGGCGGGGCCCGGCGGTGCCGCGCCCGATGCCGTGGTGGCGCTGGGCGTGATTGTGCGCGGCAGTACGGCGCATGCCGACCTCATCGGCACGGCGGTGACGCAGCAGCTCATGGCCATCTCCTGCGAGACTCTGACGCCCGTCATCCACGAGGTGCTGCTGCTGGACAACGAGCAGCAGGCCTACGCCCGCTGTGTGGCGTCGACGCTCAACCGCGGACGCGAGGCGGCGCGCTGCGCGCTGCGCATGATTGAGGCGGTGGAGGATCAGCAGCGCATGAGCCGCCGGGCGGCGCGCACGGCGCGTTCGTAACTTTTTTCTGATTGGTTTATGATGAATTTCCGCAGTTTGGTTCGTCGGAGTGTCCTGACCTATCTCTACGCGCTGTTCGGCAGCGGGGAGGGGTCGATGGATGCGTCCCTGTTCTGGGAGATTGCGCTGGAGAAGGAGCGCGACCGCTACCGCCGCGAGCTCGCCAAGGCGCTGATGCACCGCGCGCGCGGCGCGGTCGATGCCTGCCGCGTGTTGACCGAGCGGGCAGAGGCGCTGGAGCTCGCCATGCACGGCGACCTGACCACGGGTCAGCTGCGCGAGGCCGTTGCCGACTACACGCGCCGTGCCGTCGCTTGGGCGACGCTGCCGGAGACCCTGCGCATCCGCCTGTCCGACAAGCGCCTGCTCTCGACCGAGCCCTTGGAGGAGACGGCGGGGGAGCTGGTGCGCGGTGCCGCGACCCTGCTGCAGCTGGGGCACGAGCTTCTGCCGCGCTTGGCCGATGCTGCCGTGTACCGCACGGTGACGCAGCCGATGGAGGGCGTGCTGCACCATCTGGAGTACCCCCTGCAGGCGGTGGCGGAGCTGGCGGATCCACTGACGGCGGGCGACACGCACGACATGGGCGCGGTGCTGCGCTACGCGCACCTGCTGGCGGATCTGCCCCCGGCAGCTCGCGAGCTGGCAGACGCGGTGCTGGCCTACCGCCCCACGGCGGAGGCGCTGCTGGCGGAGCTGGTGGAGCACTACGCGCCCGAGCGTCTCGGCGGCGTGGAGCGCGCGATCCTCTGCATCGCGCTCTACGAGCTCTTCGAGCAGAAGCTGGAGCTGCGCATCGTCGTCTCGGAGGCCATTTCGCTGGCCGATGAGTACGCCGGCGGGAACAGCGCCCCCTTCATCCACGGCATTTTGGCCGCCGCCGGCAAGAAACTCTGATCCCTCCTCCTGCCATGGCGCACTTCTTCAACCGGCTGATCGACAAGTTCCTGGGCGAGCCCGAGATAGATTGGGACGAGCTCGAGGCCGATTTGGTGTCGGCAGACATCGGCGCCAAGCGCGTGCTGCCGCTGGTGGAGGAGCTGCGCGAGCGCGATGATCAGGATGCCTGCGACATCGTGGACTACATCAAGGCGCAGCTGCGCGCCGCTTTCCCCGAGCCGCTGCCGCGCCTGCCCGAGCCGCAGCCGGGCTGCCCCGCCGTGCTGCTGATGGTGGGCGTCAACGGCGCCGGCAAGACCACCACGAGCGCCAAGCTGGCGCACCTCCTGCAGCGGCAGGGACGCAAGGTGCTGCTGGCGGCGGCGGATACCTTCCGCGCGGCGGCGGTGGAGCAGCTGGAGAGCTGGGCGGCGCGCCTGCAGGTGCCGCTGTACAAGGGACGCCCCAACCAAGACCCCGCCTCCGTCTGCTACGAGGCGCACGCCCGCGCCATTGCCGAGGGCTGCGACTACCTCATCTGCGACACCGCCGGGCGCCTGCACACCCGCCACAACCTCATGGAGGAGCTCGCCAAGATACGCCGCACCCTCTCCAAGCAGGACGCAAGCGCCCCGCACGCCGCCTACCTCGTGGTGGATGCCACCACGGGCGGCAACGCCCTGGTGCAGGCGCGCGAGTTCCACAAAGCCACCCCCCTCTCCGCCGTCATCATCACCAAGATGGACGGCTCGGGCAAGGGCGGCGTGGGGGTCGCCATCCGCGATGAATTGCAGCTTTCCCCCATCTTTCTCGGCGTGGGGGAGGGGGCGGACGATCTGCGCCCGTTCAGCGTGCGCGCGTATGTGGACGAGCTGTTGTGAGCATGCCTGAGCCCCGCCCATCGCTGCTGGAGTACAGCCCCGCCGAGCTCACCGAGCTGCTGGGCTCGCTGGGTCACAAAGCTTTTCGTGCCGCGCAGCTGACGGAGTGGATCTGGAAGCACCGCGTGCCTGCGTTCGAGGCCATGAGCAACCTGCCGCCCGCGCTGCGCGCCGAGCTGGCGGCGCGCTACACCCTGCGCCCGCTCGAGCCGGTCGACGTGCGCCAAAGCCAAGGCGGCAGCACCACGCGCAAGTTCCTCTCGCGCCTGCAGGACGGCGAGCATGTGGAATCCGTCATCATCCCCGCCGCCGTGGGGCAGGGCGGGGCGCACAGCTCGCGGCTGACTCTCTGCGTCTCCTCGCAGGTGGGCTGCGCCTTCGGCTGCCGCTTCTGCGCCAGCGGGCTGCTGGGGCTCACCCGCAACCTGAGCGCCTCGGAAATCCTCGCGCAGATTCTCGCGGCGGAGGAGATTGCGGGCGAGCGGGTGGACAATTTGGTCTTTATGGGCATGGGCGAGCCGCTGGCCAACATCGACAACCTGCTGCGCGCGCTCACCCTCATCATGGAGCCCAAGGCGCTGGGCATCGGCGCGCGCCACATCACCATCCCCACCAGCGGCAACGTCCCGGGGCTGCGCCCCCTGGCCGC
>JBJEVL010000094.1:0-14468 GCA_051884335.1 Akkermansia sp.
GAATGTGGCCACAGATGAACTTTTTGCGCAAACCACAAAAATTGGTGTTGACCCATCTTTTTGTGCCCGACGGTCTCCTTTTTTCTTTTGTTAGGTTGTACTCGCGTGTTCACTCCACACAAACGGACGACGAGCCGCATAGTCTGTTAAAAAACCATCTAACGCATTGAGCATTAGATGGTCGTATGCTTTTATAGGGCTGCAGGGGTTCGAACCCTGGACCAAGGGATTATGAGTCCCCTGCTCTAACCGCTGAGCTACAGCCCCGCAGGGATTGTACGGGGGCGGCGGCGGGCAGGCAAGCCAAAAATGACAGCGAGGGGATGCAGCGCTGCGTCATGCGGCAAGCGGGCGGCAGCGGGCGCACAGAAATCTCTTGCCTTGGCGCGCGCAAGCGCGTACAATTCGGGACGTGATGGACGATGCTCTCCGCCTCCCCGCGCGCCGCGCGTACCGCGCCATGCTCATGGCGCGCGCTTTCGACACGAAGATCTCGGCGCTGTACAAGGCCGGTAAGATTTTCGGCGGGGTGTTTTTGGGGCGGGGGCATGAGGCCATCTCCGCCTGCCAAGCCGTCTTTCTCACCAAGGGGCAGGATGTCTACAACCCCTTCATCCGCGAACAGGCGGGACGCTGCGCCTGGGGCGACAGCGTGTTGGAAAGCGCTCGCTGCTACTTCGGCAGCCGCGAGGGTCTCATGCGCGGGCGCGACGGCAATGTGCACTGGGGCGATCCGCGCTCGGGCAATCCCGCCCCTATCTCGCACCTCGGCGCCATGGCGGCCGTGGTGGTGGGCATGATGCTGGCCAAGCGGCTGCGCGGCGAGAGCGGCGCGGTGGGCATGGCCTGCGCGGGCGACGGCTGCACCTCGGTCGGCGCGCTGCACGAGGCGGCCAACCTTGCGGCGGTGCTGCGCCTGCCCGTGGTCTTTGTCATCACCAATAACCAATTTGCCTACTCCACGCCCAATGCGCAGGAGTTCGCCGCCCCGCTGACGGAGCGCGGGCGCGGCTACGGTTTTGCCGTCCGTCAGTGCGACGGCACGGATTTTCTCGCCACGCTGCAAACGATGCACGATGCCGTGGCGGCTGCCCGCGCGGGCGAGCCTCAGTGGGTGGTGGCCGACACGCTGCGCCTCTGCGGTCACGGCGAGCACGACGATGCCTCCTACATCCCCGCTGAGCTGCGCGCCGCCTATGCCGACCGCGACCCGCTGGAGGTGGCGCAGCGCCAGCTGCTCGCCCAAGGCTGGCTGGACGCCGAGGAGGCGCTGCTCTGGCAGGCCGAATGCCGCGACGAAGTGCAGCGCTGCGTGGCGCAGGCGCAGAAAGAAGCCACCCCCGACCCCGCCGCCGAGGACTGGTGCGCAACCTCGTGGCAACCCCTCCGCTAACCCCCCTGCAAGCACCATGAGCGTAACCTACATCGATGCCATTCACCAAGCCCTGCTGGAGCTGCTGGAGGAGGATCCCGCCGTCTTTCTGATGGGCGAGGACATCGGCGGCAGCTTCGGCGGCGCGTTCAAGGCCACCAAGGGGCTGGAGGAGCGCTTCCCCGGGCGCGTCATCAACACCCCCATCAGCGAGGACGCGATCATGGGCGCGGGCATCGGCGCCGCGCTGGGCGGCATGAAACCCATTTTGGAGATGCAGTTCGCGGACTTCGGCACGCTGGCGCAGAACCAAATGGGCAACAACGCCGCCGCGCACTACTACCGCACGGGCATCCCCGTCAACGTGACCCTGCGCATGCCCTGCGGCGGCACCCCCGGCGGCGGTCCCTTCCACAGCCAAAGTCTGGAAGCGCTCTTTGCGCACTACCCCGGGCTGCATGTGCTCACCCCCGCCACCGTAGCAGATGCCTACAGCATGCTCAAGCAAGCCGTCGCCATCCCCGACCCCGTGGTGTTCATGGAGCACAAGTTCCTCTACCGCTGGCTCAAGGCCGACACTTGGCTCGACCCCGACCCCCTGCCCATCGGCCGGGCGCGCATCGCCCGCCCGGGGCGCCACGCCACGGTGGTGGCGTTCTCCGCCATGCTGCCGGAGACCCTCAAGGCGGCGGAGCTGCTCGCCCCGCAGGGCTATGACATCGAGGTGGTCGACCTGCGCAGCATCAAGCCGCTGGACACCGACACCCTGCTGGCCAGCGTAGCGCGCACGGGGCGGCTGCTGGTGGTAAGCGAAGATTTCCCCTACGGCGGGGTAGCGGCCGAAGTCGTGGCGCGCGTCACGGCGCAGGGGCTGCACCTGCTGGATGCGCCGCCGCTGCGGCTCAGCTCGCGCGACTGCCCCATCCCCTACCACCCCGATCTCTGGCGGGCGCACCGCCCCGACGCCGCCGCCATCGCCGCCGCCGCCAAACACCTCATCTCGTACTGACCCACCATGCCTCACGTTCCCATCCTCATGCCCCAACTGGGCGAATCCATCGCCGAAGCGACGGTCATGCACCTGCTCGTCAAGCCGGGCGACACCGTGGAGGCCGACCAAGAAGTCTTTGAGGTCGAAACCAACAAGGCCGTCATGGGCGTCACCACCTCCTGCGGCGGCACCGTCGTCTCCCTCAGCGTCAGCGAGGGCGAGACCGTGCCCGTGGGGCAGGTGATGGGCATCATCGAGGCCAGCGAGGCCGAAATCGAGCGCAGCGGCGCCACCCCCCTCGACCCGGCAGCGGCGGCTGCGGCGGCTCCTGCGCCCTCCCCCGCCCCCGCACCTGCGGGCGACGACGGCGCGCACTTCCGCACCGAGGGCGAGTACCGCGAGGGCGGCGCCCCCGCCGTTCCCGAGACCGGCGGTCGCGGTCTGCCCGTGCCCATGGGGCTGCGCGGCGCGCACTACCTCTCCCCGCGCATCCGCGCCCGCATGGACGAGCTGGGCATGACGGAGGCGGACCTCGCCTTCATCGTCGGCAGCGGCGAGGGCGGGCGCGTCACCATCGACGATTTCGAGAAATTCCTCTCCTACACCGACCTCTGGCCCAGCCGCCCCGCCTCGCCCATGCGCCGCAGCGTGGCCAGCAGCATGCAGCGCACCTGGCGCCGCCCCATTGCCAGCGCGGGTCGCCCCATCCTCATGGGGCCCATCATCCTGCACCGCAAGCGCCACCCGCGCCGCCCCGGCTACACCCTCTACTTCCTGCGCGCGCTCGCCGTGGCGCTGGCGGAGGCGCCCGAGTGCGCGGGCTACATGGTGGGCGGGCGCATCCTCACCCCGCGCCGCATCGACCTCGGCGTCGCCGTGCAGGTGCAGGACGGCGTGCTGGTGCCCGTCATGCGCAATGTCGACCAGTACAGCCTCGACGAACTCATCGACGAGTACAACAAGGTGGTGGCGCAGGCGCGCAACCGCCGCCTCGACCCCGCCTACCAGGGCGGCGGCATCGCCACCGTCACCAACTTCGGCGGCTTCGGGCTCACCATGGGCACGCCCATGCCCCTGCCCAGCGAGAGCCTGATTCTCGGCGTGGGCGCGGTGAACAAGGTACCCGTCTGGAGCGACGAGGTGCAGTGCTTCCTGCCCGTGGAGCAGGCGCAGATTGTCGCGTCTTTTGACCACCGCGTCGTCGACGGCGGCGACATCGGGCGGCTCATGCAGCGCATCGCCTACTTCCTGGAGCACCCCGACGAGTTGTAAGCCCCGCCATGGACGACGCTTTTGATACCCTGGGCGTGATCGCGTGCGCCGGCGAGTTTCCCCGGCTGGTCATCGAGGGCGCGCGGCGCGCGGGCAAGCGCATCGTCTGCATCGGCTGCAAGGGGGCTGTCAAGCGCGCGGACATCGAGCCGCTCTGCGATGTCTACACGGAGGCGCGCGCGGGCGAGCTGGCCGCCCCCCTGCGCTTTTTGCAGGAGCAGGGCGTGCGCCACCTCATGCTCACGGGGCAGGTCAAGCCCGCCGTCATCTACACCCTCCGTCCGGATGCCGATGCGCGCCGCCTGCTGCGCGGGCTGAGCCGCCGCAACGCCCACACCCTCTTCACCGCCCTCTGCGACTATGTGGCGGCGGGCGGCATCACCGTGTTGCCCAGCACCACCTTCATGGAGGGCGCCATGCCCGGCGAGGGACATCTGGCGGGTCCGCCCCCCACGGCGGAGCAGCTGGACGCCGCGCGCTTCGGGCTCAGCATGGCGCAGCAGATCGCCCAGCTGGACATCGGGCAGAGCATCGTCGTGCAGGGGTGCCGCGTGGTCTGCGTGGAAGCCTACAAGGGCACCAACGAGTGCATCGATGCCGCCGCGCTCGGCGGGCGCGCAGGCATGAGCCTGTGCAAAGTCACCAAGCGCGGTCACGACATGCGCTTCGATGTCCCCTGCATCGGTCCCGCGACCATCGAGCACTGCTGCCGCGCGGGCATTCGCCACATCGCCATCGAGGCCGGGCTCACCATTCTCTTCGGGCGCGAGCGCGTCCTCCGCCTCTGCGAACAGCACGGCATCACCCTCCACGCCCTGCCCGTGCCCCCGCCCGAGCAGCCCCTGCTCGACCCCGGGCACCCCGCCGATGACCGCGACCACGCCGCTCTGCTGGCGCAGGCGGTGGAGAAGCTGGGCATCGGTCATGCGGCTATTGTCTGCGACGGTGTGGCGCTGGCGGTGGAGGACGCTGACGGGCTGCCCAAGTGCATCCGCCGCGCGGGGCGCTACATGCGCCGCCTGCGGCTCGCGCGACTGGCGAGCTTCCTGCTGCGGCTCCTGCTGGGCGGCGGGAGCGAACCCCTGCGCCCCATGGTGCTGGTGAGCACTCCGCAGCGCCCCCTGAGCCCCGCCGACCGCCGCGCTGCCCGACGCGCGGGCATCCGTTGTCCCTGAGAAAACACCCGGCAGCATGCAGGCGCACTTCCCGCTTGCGGGGGGGCGCGGAATCAGGTACAATACCCAGCGTGAGTTATCAGGTCTTTGCCAGAAAGTACCGCCCGCGCACCTTTGCCGATGTGCTCGGGCAGGAGCACGTCGTGCGAACGCTCTGCAACGCCATCGAGCAGAAGCGCCTGGCGCATGCCTACCTCTTTGTGGGGCCGCGCGGCACGGGCAAGACCTCCACCGCCCGCATTTTTGCCAAGGCTCTCAACTGCACGGGCGGCCCGCGGGTTGATTTTGACCCCGACGAGGACATCTGCCGCGAGATTGCCGAGGGGCGCAGCCTCGATGTGCTGGAGATTGACGGTGCCTCCAACCGCGGCATCGACAACATCCGCGACCTGCGCGACAATGTGCAGTTTGCGCCCGCGCGCGGGCAGTACCGCATCATTTACATCGACGAGGTACACATGCTGACCAAGGAGTCCTTCAACGCGCTGCTCAAGACGCTGGAGGAGCCTCCCGCGCATGTCATGTTCATCTTTGCGACGACGGAGCCGCACAAGATTCTGCCCACGATTCTCTCGCGCTGCCAGCGCTTCGACCTGCGCCCCATCCCCGCCGATACCATCGCCGGGCATCTGGTCTACATCGCGCAGCTGGAGGGGGTGAGCCTGAGCGAGGCGGCGGCTTTTGCCATCGCTCGCGTGGCAGACGGCGGCATGCGCGATGCGCAGTCCATGCTCGACCAGTTGGTCTCTTTCTGCGGCAACAAGATTGAGGAGGCGCAGGTGAATGATATTTTCGGGGTGACGAGCCGCGAGACGGTGGCGCGCGCGCTGGATGCGCTGCTAGGACGGCGCCTGCCCGAGCTGTTGCACCTGATTCACGAGCTCGCGGAGGCGGGGCGCGATATGGGGCAGATGCTCGCGGAGCTGATGAGCGCGCTGCGCGAGCTGCTCGTGGTCAAGGTGGCGCCGGATGAGGCGGCGCTCTCGCTGCCGCCGGAGTGGCGCGAGCGTCTGACGGCGCAGCTGACGCGCTGCCCCGCCGACAAGCTGATGCGGCTGATGGAGATTTTAGCCACGGCGGAGGAACGACTGCACCGCAGCACCAACAAGCGCCTGCATCTGGAGATGGGGCTGATTCAGGCCGTGCATGCGCTCTCCGAGGCGAACATCAGCGACATCATCCGCGCCCTCAACGGCGCCCCCCTGCCCCCCGAGACGCTGCCCGCGCCCGCCGCTGCCGAGCCGCCGCTGCCGCCCGCACCCGCCCCGGCACCCGCACCGCGCTCGGCCGACTTGCAGGTGCTGGATGACGCGCCGCCCTCCTTTGCCGCGCCCGCGGCTCCCGCCGCAGCTGAGGCACCTACCGAGGCTCCCGCGCCTGCCGAAACGCCCGCGCCAGTCGGCGCGCAGCCTTTCACGCCCGCCCTGTGGGAGCGACTGCTGGAGCGGCTGCACGAGCTGGCACCGCTCAAGGCGGACATGCTGGGGCACACGCTGTTTGTGGAGGAGAATGAGGGTCGGCTGGTCATCGCTGTTCACCCGCAAGACACGGATACGCGCGATGCGCTGCTGGGCGAAGGGCTGCGCGAGCTGCTGCCGAGTCTGGCGCAGGAGCTCTGCGGGCACCCCGTTTCCCTGCACGTGGTGACGGAGGACACCCTGCCGCCCCCGGAGGCGATGGAGCCGCCGCCGCCCCTACCCCTGCCGCAGGCGGCGCCCAAGGCGCCCGCCCCCAAGACAGCCCCCAAACCTGCAGCCGAGAAAAACGACAAGGCGGAGGCTCCGGCCTCGCTCCGCCCCACCGAGGAGGAGTTCTACCACGACCCGCTGGTGGAGCTGGCGCTCAAGGAGTTCCACGCCACCCTGCTGCGGCAGACCGACAGCTGATATCACCACCACCACCACACATATCCATGAATCTCCAAAAACTCATGAAACAGGCGCAGGCCATGCAGGCCAACATGGCGCAGGCGCAGGCTCGGCTGGCCGAGAAGCAGTTTACGGCGCAGGGTGCCGGCGGCAAGCTCACCGTGACGGCCGACGGCACGGGCATGGTCACGGCGCTGAGCATCGACCCCTCTGTTGTTGACCCCGATGATGTCGAATTCCTGCAATCCCTGCTGCTCCGGACGGTGCAGGAGGCCATTGAGGGCTCCAAGAAGATGGCCGAAGCCGAGATGCGCAAGGTCACGGGCGGGCTGGGCTTCCCCATGTAACGCGTTTGCCGCCATGCACCGCGCTGTTCTTCCCCTGCTGCTTGCGGCGACCTGCGCCTCTGCCGACACGGCGCGTGTGGCGCAGCTGCCGGCCAAGGTGGTGCCCGAGCAGGCTGCCACGCTGATGCTGGAAGCCGGGCGCCTCTCCGATTGGCTGGCTCCCGAGGCCACGGGCCATGTGGAGCAGGGCGCGGTGCTGGCCGTGCTCAACAAGGAGCGCACCGAGCAGGAGCGCGAGGAGATGGAGCTTCAACTCGCCAAGGAAGAGCTCAACACGCGGGATGAAATCCGCAAGTTGCAGGCTCAGCGCCGCCAAATTGAGTTTTACCTGAAACTCGATGAGCGCGAGCGCGCCTACGCCGACAGCAAAGCGGCGGGTGATGAACCGCTGAGCCGCGAAACGCTGCGCGATGTGGACGAGCGGCTCGCGCTGCTGCGCCGCATGCAGGAAAGCGCCGCGCGCATCAAGCGCAACGAGTTCCGCCGCAACCACGACAAGCTCACGCTGCGCATGCCTTTCAGCGGGCGGGTGCAATACAGCGTCAAGTTGCCGCCTGACGGCAGCGCCTTTGACTATGCTCCCGCACCCGGGCGTCCCTTCGCCACCGTGTGCGATGATTCGGCGTTCTACATCACCGTGAACCTGAGCCGAGCCGACCTCACGCAGCTCGCGCCCGAAAAACTGCATGTTGTCGTCTCCCTGCCCGAGGGGCAACAACTCACGGCGCGCTATGACCACCGCAGCGTGGAGCAGAGCAACCACGGCGATATGCTCGTGTACTTCTTCCGACTGCCGACCGAGGCGCACGCGACGGCCTTTTCCCTGCTGGGCAGCAACCCCACGGCTCAGCTGTTCTACGATACGGGGGAGAACACCCTCACGGTGAACAAGGCGGAATTGGCCGCCCGCCCCGAGGCCGAGACCTGCCGCGATTGGGAGGAGCTCATCGTCCGCCTCTACCCGGAGCACCGCATCGTGGTCATCGGCGAGCGCGACATCATCCTGCGCCCGGTTGAGCCCTCATGAATCCGCTCGTCTGTCAGGATCTCTGCTACGCCTACATCCGGCAGCAGCCCGTCATCGCGCATTTTTCGCACGAGTTCCGCCCGGGCATCACCCTGCTCAAGGGCTACTCGGGCTCGGGCAAGACGACGCTGCTCAAGCTGCTGGCGGGCTATCTGCGCGCCGACAGCGGGCGCATCATCACCCCCGGCGGCACGCCCGTGCGCTCGCGCCGCTACCTGCGCCGCGAGGTCTCCTACATGTTCCAGGGCATCAACCTGCTGCCGCTGCTGAGTGTGGAGCGCAACCTGCACATGGCCGCCGAGATGGCGATGCTGCCCGGCCGACGCTGGAAGCCGCGCTGCGAACAGCTGCTGCGCGAGCTGGGGCTGACCGAGCTGCGCTACCGCCGCGCCGACAAGCTCTCCGGCGGTCAGGCTCAGCGCGCCGCCCTCGCGCGCACCCTGATGAAGGATACCTCCACCGTTCTGCTCGACGAGCCGACCTCGGGCTTGGACGACGGCAACACCGCCATCATCAAACGACTCGTTCACAGCGATGCCTCGCAGCGCATCTGCATCATCAGCACTCACGACAGCCGTCTCTTCGACATTGCCGATGAAATCCTTGATTTTGACCTTCCTGTATCTTGCTAAGGATACGCTGCACCGCTGGCTCACGCGACTCTCCAGCCCGCTGGCGCGCGTGCTGGTGGTTTTTTTTCTGTCGCTCTGCGCGCTGTGCTTTTTGGGCAGCTATGTCATCTCCACCAAGGTGGTGCGCGACCGCATCGTCACCCGCGGCGGCGATTTGGTGTACGCCACGATCTTTGCTCAGGAGGATGAGGCTCCGGCTCTGCCCTCCCGCGCCGCGCTCGAAGAGTTGTTCGCCGCAGACTCCTACTGCCTGAAACATGTCGGCTCCGCCGCCCCCGCGACCGACGAGCGCAAGCACATCGCCATCTACACCTACGACTTCTGCCGCATGCCGCAGATGGTGCCGCTCATGGCGCCCGACGCCGCACCCACCCTCCTCTACCCCGCCGGAAGAGCCGACATTGCCCCCGGCCCCTTCGACATCACCTTCACCCACGGCGGGGAGAAGCTCAGCCGTACCATCATGGCGCGACCGCTGCCCGAGGGACACCTGCTCGGGCGCATGCTGCCGCAGGGCGGTATCATCATCCAGCCTGAGCTCGCGCAGGATTTGTTCGGCACCGCTGCCCGCCACAGCATGTCGATACTGCTGCTGCGCCTGCACCGACTCGACAAAACCGAGGATCTGCGCCGCGTCGAACGCTACCTGAACGACCTCTGCCGGCTGGAGCACACCAACGCCGCCGTCACCTCGGCGGCGGAACTGCTCGCCGAAATGGACACCCTGCTGGGCAACCAAAACCAGTGCCGCGCCACCTTCTGCCTGGGCATCATCGGCATCGTGGGTATTCTGCTCACCGCGCTGGCCGGCATGGAATACCGCCAGAACGAGTACATCTATACCCTCATGAAGAGCTTCGGCATTCACCCGATTTGGCTGGTGGGCGGCTTTGTGGCAGAAAACCTGCTGCTGGTGGGCGCCGCCTTTGTCGCCGCCATCGCCGTCTTCATGCAGACGCAGCACATCATCATCCGCCAATTCTTCCCGCGCGACAACTACCTGCTGAGCCTCAACGAGATTGCGCCCGAAATCCGCCTCATCGCTCTGGCTCTTACCCTCTGCGTCCTGCTCTCCTCACTGCCCATTCTCATGGCCGCCAACCGCGAAATCGGGCGCGTACTCAAATAAAAAAGTTTCGGCTGCATGACAGAAGCCAACGGACTTTGAGCTTGCAACAACATGAGAATATGGTAGAACAGGGAGCGTTGCCACCCGCCATTCGGGGCACACTCAACCATCTAACCACATTACATACCATGGATATCCAAGTTGCCGTCCTGTGCGACTACGCCGCTGACTACCAGGGCAAGCTCTGCGTTCAGGGTGCTTTCGACACCCTCTTCACCCGCCAATTCCCCGTCATCCACCCCGCCTGCGCGCTGGCGCTGCGTCTCTGCCTCACCCCCGAGGACAGCGGCGACCACAAGCTGGGCATCTCCATCGTGGACGAGGACGGCGTTGCCCTCGACAAGGAGCGCATGCCCATCGTCGGCGACCTGCATGTGGCTCTGCCCGAGGGTGCCACCTTCCTCACCCGCAACCTCATCATGAACTTCCAGGGTCTGCGCTTTGAGAAGAGCGGCAACTACAGCGTGGACATCACGCTGGACGGCGAGCTCGTTGCCCGCACGCCCCTGCGTCTGGTGCAGGTGCAGCAGCCCGAGGCTCAGCCCGAGGCCTGATACCGGCGCTTCCGCACACCTTTCGCCCGCCCCGCCGCACCACGCGCGGGGCGGGCTCGGTATTTCCCGAGAACCACGCCGCGCTTTTCCTTTACAATCTGCCCGTTTTGTGCTAAACTCACCCGCGCATGAACATGGACACTCTTCAGAAAGCGGCCAATGTAGCCCGTGGGTTAGCCATTGATGCCATTTTCGACAAGGCATCGGGGCACATGGGTCTGCCGCTGGGCTGTGCGGAAATCGGCGCCGCACTCTACGGCGACCTCCTCAACATCAACCCCGCTGAACCCCGCTGGCTCAATCGCGATCGCTTTATTCTCTCGGGCGGTCACGGCTCCATGTTCCTCTACGCTTGGCTGCATCTGGCCGGCTTTGCGGTCTCCATGGACGACATCCGCGCGTTCCGCACCAAGGGATCCGCGACGCCGGGGCATCCCGAGTTCAAGTGCTGCCCCGGTGTGGAATGCACCACGGGACCGCTGGGTCAGGGCATCGCCAACGCCGTGGGCTTTGCCATCTCGGCCAAGCATGCGGCCGCGCGCTTCAACACCCCCGAGCACTCTATCTTCACGCAGAACATCTACTGCCTGGCGGGCGACGGCTGCATCGAGGAGGGCATCTCCCGCGAGGCGGCCGCCATCGCCGGCACCCTGAAGCTCGACAATCTCATCCTCATCTACGATGCCAACGGCATCACCCTGGACGCCCCCATCGAGGTCTCCCAAATTGATGATGTAGCCGCCTGCTTCACCGCACAGGGCTGGGACGCTTTCACCATCAACGGCAACGACCTCGCGGAAGTGCATCGCACGCTGCGCTGCGCCCGCCTGGAGAAGAACGGCCGCCCGAAGCTCATCATCGCCAAGACCGTCATCGCCAAGGGGGTGCCCGGCATCGAGGGCACGACCAAGGGACACGGCGAGGGCGGCGCCAAACTTTGGAAGGAGGCGCATGCCGCCTGGGGGCTGCCCGAGCAGCAGTACTACGTCTCCGACGAGGTGCGCCGCTACATGGACGCCCTGAAGGCCGAGCGCGCCGCCGCCTATGCCGCCTGGCTGGCGGACTACGAGGCCTGGCGCGCCGCCGAGCCCGCCAAGGCGGCGGAGCTGGACGCCTGCTGCGAGCTCTCCGTTCATTCGCAGGAAGCCCCCGTGAGCAACGCGGAGATTCCCCTCTTCCCGACCGGCGCCAAGCTGGCCACGCGCGCCTCGGCCGCCGAAGCGGAAAATGCGCTGGCGGCGCACTGCCCGGGGCTGCTCTCCTTCAGCGCCGATCTTTTCTCCTCCAACAAGAACTATCTCAAGGGGATGGGTGACTTCTCCGCCGCCGACTACAGCGGGCGTAATTTCTGGTGCGGCATCCGCGAGCACGCGATGGCGGCCATCGCCAACGGCGTGGCCTACGACGGCATCTTCCGCGTCTCCTGCGGCACCTTCTGCGTCTTTGTGGACTACATGCGCGCGGCCATCCGCGTGGCGGCGCTTTCGCACCTGCCCGTCACCTATGTGCTGACGCACGATTCCGTCGCCGTGGGCGAGGACGGTCCCACCCACCAGCCTGTTGAAACGGTGAGCGGGCTGCGCGTCATCCCCAACCTCGATGTCATCCGCCCGGCGGATGAGGAAGAGGCCGCGGGCGCGTGGATCTGCGCCATGCGCCGCCGCGAGGGACCCACCGCCCTCATCCTCACCCGCCAAAATGTGCCGAGCCTCAGCAGCAGCGTGCCGGGGCTCAGCGCCGAAGCCCGCCGCTGCGGCACGCGCCGCGGTGCCTACATCGCCCGCAAGGAGAGCGGCGACCTCCCGCGGCTCATCATCATCGCCAGCGGCAGCGAGGTCTACCTCGCCTGCGAGGCGGCCAAGCAGCTGGGCGACGATGTGCGCGTAGTCTCCATGCCCTCCATGTTCCGCTTTAACCTGCAGGACGCCGCCTACCAAGAGGAGATTCTCCCCGCCGCCTGCACCAAGCGCCTCTCCGTGGAGGCCGGCAGCACGGCCCTGTGGTACCGCTATGTGGGCACGCAGGGCAAGATGATCGGCATCGACAGCTTCGGCTTCTCCGCCCCCGGCGACCAAGTGCTCCGCGAGCTGGGTATGAATGTCGACAACATCGTCGCCACCGCGCAGACACTCTGAGTTTTCTCCAACCGTAACACAGGCATGGCGCTTGTCAGAGCGACCATGCCTGTTTTTGTGCTTGCCGCCCCTCTCCCGCTCTGCTAGATTCAAGACCGTCCATGCAGAATTCTTCGCCATACCTCAACCCCCTGTGGCCCCGGGCAGTTTGGGATGTCTCAGGCGCTTTTGTCTACGACCGCGAGTTGGTGTCGTTCTTCGATTTCTGCAAGCAGCTGCTGGGCGTTGAGCCCTTCCACATCGTGCATGGGGCTCCGCTCTGCGCCTGGAACAGCGGGCGCGTGCTCCGGCATATGGAACGCAGCGCAGAGGAGATGCGCACGGCCGGGCTGGCCTATGAGGAGCGCGGCATCGCCCTCTACCTCACCTTCACCAACCTGATCCTCACCGAAGAACATCTGCGCAATGCGCTGGGCAACGCCCTCTGCACCTTTGCCTCGCAGCACAACCCCACGAAACGCAACGCCGTCATCGTCGCCAGCGATTTGCTGCGCGAGCACCTGCGCAGGAATTACCCCGAGCTGAGGCTCATCTCCTCCATCCTCCGCATCACCAACGGTGGCGGCAAGGGGAACATCGACGCCTACCGCCGCTTGGCCGAGCAGTACGACGAGGTGATGGTGCACCCGGATGACGTGCTCAACGACAGCCTGCTGGAGCAGCTGGAGGACAAGGAGCGCTACATCCTGCTCATCAACGAGTACTGCATCCGCAACTGCCCGCTGCGCCCCCTGCACTACAAGACGCTCTCGCAGCTCTCGCTCGACATGTACAACACCGATACGAGCGCCTTCGACACCAAGCAAGCCAACAACGGCTGCCGCAACCTCTACAACCTGCTGACGAACGAGAAGCACGGCGTGCTGGCGCTCAGCACCCCCGAAATCGCCCACCTGTACGACATGGGCTTCCGCCACTTCAAGCTGCAAGGGCGCGGACACGCCAATGCAGCGAGCATCCTCTTCGACCTGCTGCGCCTGGTGCTGCGCAACGATGAGGAGGACGAAAACGCCATGCACCGCCTCGGCCAACGCTTCTGGGAATCCCTACTCGACCCCAACACATGAACGCAAACCCCATCGACAAGCTGCGCTACCTCACTGAGGGCGATATGCCCGATGCTCTTTGGACGGTCGAGGGCAGCTTCCGCTACGACCGCAGCCTGCAACTCGCGCAGGATTTCCTGGCCGAGCGCGTGGCGCTGCGGCGCTTTGAATCCGTCGCCGGAGCCATGCCCTGCCTGTGGTCGCTGGACTATGTGGCGCAGCGCCGCCCCATGCCGCTGGACAACTATGTGCAGGCGCTGGAGCACTACGCCCGTAAGGGCGTGGGCGTGGTGCTCATCTTCGACAACCCCTTCCTCTCGCCCGAGGAACTCGACGACTCCTACGGCGCGGTGCTGACGCAGGAGCTCTACCGCCGCGACCGCGTGCGCCGCAACCGCCTCTGCGTCGCCTCGGACGCGCTGGCCGACCGCCTGCGCGAGCTCTGCCCCAAACTGCCGATGGACTGCCACCCCAACCGCCTCATCGCCGAACGCTCGCGCCGCACCCCCGCCCTCTACCGCACCCTGGCCGAGCGCTACGACCGCGTGGTGCTGCACCCTGCCGACGGCAGCAGGGAGACCCTGCTGCGCGAGCTGCCGCAACCCGAGCGCTTCGCCCTCGTGGTCAACGACCCCCTGCTGCGCACCAACCCCGTGCGTCGCGAGCTGCTCACGCTGCTCTCCGACATGCGCCGCCGCCCCTATGATGCCGACCTCCTGCGCCGCAAAGCCGACCTGCTCTCCCGCAGCGGCGATCGAATGGTCGACCCGAACAAGCTACAGCAGCAGGCCGCCTGCATCCTCACCCGCCGCGAAATGCACCGCGCCTACGAGCTGGGCTTCCGCCGCTTCTGCATCCAAAGCGCCCTCTTCGGCAATGAGATGACCCTGCTCTGGGATCTGTTCCGCTGCCTGTTCAGC
>JBJEVL010000095.1:0-3201 GCA_051884335.1 Akkermansia sp.
AATGGCAGACAGCAGGGGAGGCAGCTCAGAGGAGACTGAAGGTTGAGTCGTCATGTCGATGCGGGGCTTCTTCTGTGGCTTGGGAAACGGATTCCGGTGCCTCGAGACGTTGGATTTTAAGCTCGGCCTCAGCGAGGAGTTTGCGACTGCGGTTGATGAGTCCCAACCCCTCCTCAACGAGTTTGATCATCTCTTCCAGACTCGTCTCCGGCTGATCAAGCCGCGTCACAATCGCTTCGAGCCTTTCGGTGGCCTGCTCGAAACTGAGAGCTTTCGTGTTTGTGCTGCGTGGGGTAGCCATAAATGGGAGGCGTTGCTTAGCGGTTTTGTTCGTTGCGGCTGTAATAAATCATGTCGGCACCCAGCAGGAAATGGCGATAAGCATATTGACCGCGGGAGGAGACCAGCGAGGCCAGCGTGCGCGAGCGCACCTGCGAATTGGCGTGCGTGTGGAATAAATCAGCCAGTGCAATGTTGTGCTGCGGGAGAATCTGCAGCACCTTCCCCTCCAGTACCAAAGGAGCAAAATCCCCGTATGCGGAGAAGATGCCGGAAATGCCGCCGGGTGTCATAGCGTGCGAGGATGGGGTGATGAGGAAACCCTGCACTTTTTGCCCGGCTTCCGTCAGGACGGGTTCGATATCGCGGCAGAAGGTGTCGATGTTGCGGGGAATCCACAGCGCCTTGCGATCGGCGTACCAAGCGACGGCCCAAGGTTGGTCGGTGACGATGATATCGTTGGCATTGCTGATATCGTGGAGTTTGCCGTTCAAGGCTGCCGGGTAGTAAGGGGGATAGTGGGGGATGCCCCGGTCACTCGTCCAAATACTGACGACAAGTGTTCGGGGCAGTGTAAGGAGAAAAGGACCGCCGGATATCAAAATCAGCAAGCTGATGCACAGGGCTCGCGACGCATCGAATGATGCGCCCAAGTGGAGCCTTGCCAAAAAGTTAAAGACCAGCGCGGTGCCGTAGGCCGCAAAGAGCGGGGTAAACAGGATGAAGAGTTGGTCTGCGGATGCTTCTCCGCTGCGTGCAAAGCAGGTCATGCCGACAGCGCTGCCGACCCACATGGCGAAAGTGAGCCACTTGATACCCTCACTCTCCTCCTTCTTGTAGCGATTGAACAGCGCCAGCAGGAAAAACGGCACGACCACAACCCCTCCCATGTAGGTTAAAATATGGAGCATCTGCGAGCAGAGTCCCCCCACAAGGCGCAGGTAGAAGTTGGCACTGTTGAAGGGCATGGCGGTGTCTGTGGCGGAACGCGCGAGCAGATCTCCGCCGCCACCGAAAGCAACGCAAAGGCTGTGGAGAATGTGCGAGCCGATGCCGCCGTTCACCGCGCATTGCATGTAGACCGGCAGACCGACCCCAATCAGCGCAAAACCCAGCGCCACCATGAACCACAAACCTTTGGGTTTGAAATAAAAGGCGCAAAATATCGCCAGACCGACAAAGCACCAGATACACAGACTCTGAGTCAGGCACATGAGAAGAGCTGCCGCATAGCTCAGGCAGATGCAGAGGGCGACTAACCTCGGGCGTTGCTCGTTCTGCGCCTGAATGGCGGTGCAGAGAGCGTGCCCAATCAGCAGGAGCAGGCACATGAGCATTGGTTGCGCCAAGCCGCTGACCGCGAAATCCAGCATCAAGCTGCTGAGCGCCACCATAGCCACGGTGGTAGCCGCCACGATCTCATCGAAAAGCCTGGCGCAGAGCGTGTAGGTCAGGAAGAGCGCCAAAAGGAAGAAGGTCAGACTCACGCCGGCAATTACGCGATCAGCATTGTACACGTTGGAAATTTCGCCGTCCATGCGTGTTTGCTCAAAGCGGTCATAGCCGGTGATTTTCAGAGCCAACGCCAAGATACCCGTGTGCAGGGGACCGTATATGGAATCCTTAAAGCGGTCGAAATCCAGCGTTACGGGGTGGGGATTGCCCTCCTCATCGAGCTCAGGTTTCAGGTTCGCCTTTTGCGCCATCAGATCCAGCGGACGATAAAAATGCGTGGTAAACCCCTTTCCCCTTGCAACCTGACGGGCAATTTGCGCTTGATCCATGGCCTCGGGAGAGTTGAGCCCCCGGAAAGCCAAAAAGAGTTCAAAAATGCCCAGACCTATGATTAAAATGGTCAGATTCAACCGAATGCTGATAAACAGTTTTTTGCTTCGGAGGGTGTCAAACTCGGTGGTGTTCATCATCAGAATCAGGTAAAAGGTCAGAGATAGTCAGAAAAAAAATCGGAGGCCTCCGTTAACTTGCGCTGGAGTGTGCGCCTGTTAATACCCAACAGTTCAGCGGCGATCGTGCGGTTGCCGCCGGCTCGTCTGAGGGCGCGGAGAATGGTCTGCCGCTCCACACATTTTAGGTTAAGGTTGGGGGGGGAGGCAAGGCTAAAGTCCGACTGCTCGTCAGTCAGCCCGCCGGCACCCGCGCTGGCTGCCGGGGTAGCCGAGAGTTCCGGCGGCAAATCCGCCGGTGTGACCACAGAGCCCTCGCTCATCACCACCCCGTGCTCGACAGCCGTCCGCAACTGGCGCACATTGCCCGGCCACGCATAGCGCCGCAGGCAATCCAGAGCATCTCGCGAAAAACGCTTGTCCTCCTTGTGGTTTTCGCGGCACAACTCGTGCAGAAAAGCGTCGGCCATCAGGACAATATCGCCCGCGCGCTCGCGCAACGGCGGCAGTTGCAGCTCGATAACCCGCAGGCGCTGGTAGAGATCCTGGCGGAACGTGCCCCCGCGCACCATCTCCTCCAGCCGGCGGTTAGTGGCCGCGATGATGCGCACATCGACCGCGATTTCCGCGTTGCCCCCCACGCGCTGGATGCAGTGCTCGGCCAGCACGCGCAGGAGTTTCACCTGCGTCGCCGCGTCAATCTCGCCGATCTCATCGAGAAAAAGCGTGCCGCCGTCGGCCTCCTCGAAACGCCCGATGCGGCGCTGCAAGGCGCCCGTGAACGCCCCCTTCTCGTGACCGAATAGCTCACTCTCCATCAGCTGGGGCGACAAAGCGGCACAGTTGACCGGCACAAACTTACCGCTGCGCCCGGAGAGCGTGTGCAGCGCGCGCGCCACCAGCTCTTTGCCCGTGCCCGTCTCGCCGCTGATGAGCACCGAGGCCCTGGTAGGCGCCACGCGGCGGATGCTGTTGAAAATACCCTGCATGGCCGGGCTGTTGCCCAACATGCGATCCA
>JBJEVL010000096.1:0-3193 GCA_051884335.1 Akkermansia sp.
TGTGGCGCCGACCACGCTGCACAAGGCCATGCGCTACAGCCTTTTCGCGGGCGGCAAGCGCATTCGCCCGCTGCTCTGCCTGCAGGCGGCCAAGGCCTGCGGCGGCAGTGAGGAGGCGGCGCTCAACGCGGCCTGCGCCCTGGAGGTGCTGCACACCTACACCCTCATCCACGATGATTTGCCTTGCATGGACGATGACGACCTGCGCCGCGGTCGCCCCACGAACCACAAGGTGTTCGGTGAGGGGATTGCGGTGCTGGCGGGTGATGCCCTGCTGACGGAGGCGTTTGCGATTCTCGCCCGCGTGCCGGGCAACGAGCGCTACGATGTGGGGGACTATGTGGCAGAGCTCGCCTACCGCACGGGCAGCCTCAACCTCGTGGGCGGGCAGGTGCTCGACCTGGAGGGCGAGGGGCGTCGCCTGAATCTCGATGAGCTGCGCGCCATCCACAACGGCAAGACGGCCGCGCTGCTCATGGCGTCCGTGCGCTTGGGCGGCATGTCGGCCGGCTGCACCGCCGAGCAGCTCGATGCGCTCACTGACTACGGTCGCGACCTCGGGCTGGCCTTCCAGATTATTGACGATATTCTCGATGTCATCTCGACTCCCGAGGTGATGGGCAAGAGCATCGGCAAGGATGCCCGCGAGCAGAAGGCTACTTACCCCGCGCTCATGGGGCTGGAGGCGGCGCGTGCCGAGGCGCGCGCGCTGACGGCCTCGGCGCGCGCGGCGCTCGAGGTCTTTTCTGCCAAGCGTCGCGAGCCGCTGCTCGCCATCAGCGATTACCTGCTCAAGCGCGATTACTGATTTTTTGTGGCGCGCCGACTGTGACCGGTGCAGCACGTCCGGTCGTCGCCGCGGTGGGGTCGGCGGTGTCGAGGTTGTGCAGGCGTACGCGACTCAATGCGGCAAGCAACAAGGAGCGCGCTCTTCCGTGTGGGAGAGCGCGCTCCTGTGTTCGTGACTCCGTGCTTCAGAGCGGGAGCTCCCCGGTGGGTGGCTGCCAGCTTTGTACGGGCGCCTCGCTCGTCGGGTCGTCCGTGGGGGGAGCCGTCAGGGTGGTGGTGGCGTTGCCGTTGGTGTCCAGCACGGGGGCTCCGGCGGTCGGCTCATAGTCGGTGGGGGTGTTGTCGGCCTTGGGAGCGGTTTTGGCGGGGATGAGCTTGCCCTTGCGGGGCTTGGGGGCGGGCTGGTCGCTCGTCACCTCAAAGTCGCTCATGTCCACCATGTCATCCAGCCCGAAGGCGTAGCGGGCGAGGTCGGGCAGGGTGTCCTTCACCAGGATGTTGGTGGGGAAGCGCACCTGTCCCTCGGGCGTGCGCAGGGTGATGCGCCCGCTCTCCAGGCGGTAGATGACGGCGTTGTTGTAGACGCGCCCCGTAGTGGTCGTGGCATCGCCGATGGACATGCCGGGCAGCAGACCGCGCGCCACGCTGCGGGCGGTCTTGTCCTCCTGACGGATTTCATGCTGCACCGCCAGCACCTTTTGGTGTTGGGTTTCAATGGCTTGCTTCTTCTCGTCGATGCGGCGCTTGAGCTCCTCGTTCTTCTGCACGAGAGCGGCGAGGCGGCGGCGCAGGTGGAGCTGCTCGTCCGCGTGGTAGGCGGCGGGTTGCAGCGCCTCGCGCTGGCGGCACAGCTCCACGTTGGCGGCGGCCGCCTGCTCCATTGGTCCGGGGATGCGGTATTGGGAGAGCTCGCGCTGGAGATACCAAATGCCGCCGCCCAGCGCTCCGGCCAGCAGGAGCACCAGCAGCGTGTCGAGCAGCAGCCCGCCCCGCTCGCTCTTGCGGGCGGTCTTGCTCTCGGTATCGGTCGGGGTGCTCGGCGCTGCCGCCTGAGACTCAGGCTTGGTGTCCGGTTTGCTCTTTGCGCTCTTGTCGACCGCTTTCCCGCTTGCCTGTTCGGCAGCCGGCTTGGTCGTTTTGTCGGCCGGTTTGTCGTCTGCCTTCTCCGGGGAGGCGGGCAGGGGGGTAGGCACGGGACGAATGGGGATGCGGGGCGTGCCCTGCGGGACGGGGTTGTTGTTGGCGAGGCTCATGAGCGGCGGCTGTTGGCGATTTCACTTTGCATCATGCGGAACGACGCGCGGAAGGCGTCGAGCCGATCCTGCAGCTCGATGGCGCGCAGGCGCAGCTGCGTCTCGCGGGCGTCCAGCGCATCCAGCTCCTTGATGCGGGCGGCGGATTCGACCTCGGCAGCGGCAATCTGCTCCGTGAGTCCGGGCACATCCTCACCCGCCTGTTCGATGAGCGCCTGCATCCGGTTGATGTCCTGCCGCAGGGTTTCGTTCTGCTCGTGCATGGCGCGGAGCTGTTCGGGGTCGGTGGTCTTGGGGGTGCAGCCGACTCCGGCAAGAGCGAGCAGCGTCGCAATGAGGGGGGAAAGGTGCCATTTCACACCACCATGTTGGAGGAAGGGACGTCGGGCGTCAAGTAGGATTTGCGTCACCCGCGAGGGAATGCTTGACGCGCGGGTGCGGTGCTGCTACCCTCGGGGCATGAATCGCGTTGAAACAGCTGTCGGGATGTATCGCAATCCGTATAATTGTGCACAGACGGTGTGCCATGCCTTCGGGCGCGGCGATTTGGCGGAATCGCTGAAGAGCTGCGGCAAGGGCGGTGCGCCCGGTGGTGTCTGCGGCTCGCTTTACAGTGCCATGCAGATTCTGCCGGATCAGGCGGAGGAGATCGCGGCGGCGTTTGAGGCGCGCTGCGGCGCGCGCATCTGCCGCTTCGTGTCCAAAGGCATGCGGGTGCCTTGCCCCGAGTGTGTGCGCGCTTCGGCGGAGTTGCTGGCCCAGCGGCTGGCCTGACACGGCGGAGAGGGGGCGATTGGGCGCTTGCGGCAGCGGGTTGGGCGCTTTTCGCGCCCCGGCGGCTCCTCAGCCGTAGAAGCGGCGGAGGAAGGCGGGGTTGCGCTCGGCGTAGAGGGTGCCGGCGACTTCGTCGGCCAGCTCGATGAGCAGCTTTTCCAGCGCGCAGGTGACGGGCGCCACGCGGTCGATGCGCCCGGTGGTGGCGTAGTTGGTGCAGCCGCAGCCGTTCATGCAGCGGTGGCGCAACGCGCAGACCCGGCAGGCCGGGTGCGTGTTGCCGCGCGTGGCGACGAGCCATGCCTGCCGCGCGCGGTCAATGCCCTCGCGCACGTTGCCGAAGCAGAGCGCCGGGTCATCGCCCGAGCCGACCAGCC
>JBJEVL010000097.1:0-3171 GCA_051884335.1 Akkermansia sp.
GGGCGGGGCCAAGCCCATCACCATCCGCGTGAGCGATTTTGACCGCGCCGCGCCCCACGGCACGGGTCACATCAAGGCGGGGCTGAACTACGCCATGAGCCTGCACGCCATCATGGATGCCCACCGCCAAGGCTACGCCGAAAACATGTACCTCGACTCCGCCACCCGCAGCAAGGTGGAGGAGACGGGCGGCGCCAATTTCATCTTCATCACCAAGGACGGCAAGCTCGTCACCCCCAAGAGCGACAGCATCCTGCCCTCCATCACGCGCCGCTCGCTCATGGTGGTGGCGGAGAGCTACCTCGGCATGCCCGTGGAGCACCGCGAGGTGCTGCTCAGCGAGCTGGGGGATTTTGCGGAGTGCGGGCTCTGCGGCACGGCGGCCGTCATCTCCCCCGTGGGCAAGGTGGTCGACCACGGTCGCGAAATCTGCTTCCCCTCCGGCATGGAGAAGATGGGCCCCTACACCCAAAAGCTCTACGATACCCTCACGGGTATCCAGATGGGGCGCATTCCCGCCCCCGAGGGCTGGCTGCACACCATCGCCTGAGCCCGGGGGCGTCCCCCGGCACCGACGGCGACGCGGGCAGTCCGCAGGGACATCGGTCGCCGGAGGCAGCAGGCGTCATTTCATTCAATACCGAAGCGGGGAGTCCGATGGGACTCCCCGCTTGTTGTTCCCGAGCTGAGCCTCGGGCATTGCCTTTTTCCCGAGCCTCAACTCAGGCGTAGGAGGCTTGGTAGATGGCGATGCAGTCCGCCTCGCTCAGCGGAGCGGGGTCGGCGCCGAAGAGGAAGCCCATGCAGTCCATCGCGTTGCGCGCCATGCCGGGGAACTCCTCGGGGCGAATGCCGTAGTCGCTCATGCGCAGCTGCCCCACGCCGCAGGCCTCCTGCAAAGCAGCGAGCGCGGTGATGAAGTCCATGGGCTCCTTGGCATCGCTCATCCCCAGCGCCTGCGCCATGCGCACAAAGCGCTCGGGGCAGCAGCCCGCCTTGATGAAGTGCGTGTAGTAGGCCTTGGAAATCATGATGAGCCCCGCGCCGTGCGGCAGCTCCTGGTGATAGGCCGACAGCGCGTGCTCCAGCGAGTGCTCGCTCGTGCAGGTGCCCACCACCATTTGCAGCCCCGAGAGCCAGTTGCCGAAGGCCACGCGCTCGCGGGCGGGCAGATTGCCGCCGTCCGCCACCGTCGCGGCGAGGTAGCGCCCCACGTTCTCGATGGCCGCCAGCGCCACGACATCGCTCATGAGATTAGCGCGGCTCGAGATGTAGCCCTCCGTGCTGTGGAAGAGCGCATCGAAGCCCTGGTAGGCGGTGAAGGCGGGCGGCACGCTGGTCATGAGCTCGGGGTCGACCACGGCCAGACGGGGGAAGAGGCGCACGCCGTCAAAAATGGCGGTTTTCTCCTGCGTCTCGGGGTTGGTGATGACGCCGCCGCCGTCCGTCTCCGAGCCGGTGCCCGCCGTGGTGGTGATGGCGACCAGCGGCAGGGGCTCCACCGCCACGGGTTTGCGCCCGCCCGCGCCGAAGAGCACATAGTCCCACAAATCGCCGGGGTTGGTCGCCATCATCGCCACCCCCTTGGCGGCATCCATCACCGAGCCGCCGCCCAGCGCCACGATAAACTCCGCGCCCGCCGCGCGCGCCGCCGCAGCACCCGCCATCACCGTGTCCTTCAGCGGGTTGGGCTCCACGCGGTCAAAGACCTCGCAGGCCACGCCCGCCAGCTCCAGCTCGCGCAGGGTGCGATCCAGATAGCCATGGGCACGGGTGCTGCGACCGTTGGAAATCACCACCAGCGCGCGCCGACCGGGCAGCTCCTGCTCGTGGAGGCGGTTCAGGCAGCCGCTGCCGAAAAGAGTGTGCGTGGGGATGTGGAAATCAAATGCAGAAATCGGGTTCATACCTGCATTGTAGCCCCTCAAGTGACTTGAGGGCAAGAGTATTTTGCACATCGCGCCCAACAGCTTGGCGACCGGCCCCTGCCCTACACCATGAAAGAGCGGCAAACGCCGCACCCGCCGCCAGCCCCCCCCACAACAGAACCGCAGGGACTGCCGCTTGCCGCGGCATGTTCACGTTGCGCGGTTTTCCCGCCGGGCGCGGCTCAAAAGCACCGCAGGGACTGCCGCAGCCTGCGACATGGTTGCGCTGCCCGGTTTTCCCCGCCGGGCGCGTCACAAAAAAGAACCGCAGGGACTGCCGCTCGTTGCGACAGCCCCTGCGGAAAGTGTTTGCGCTGAGCGCTCTGCCTTACTTGGCGAGCGTCGCGCCCTGCTTGGCGTCGATAGCCTTCTTGGCCAGATCGAACACCGCCTTGAACGCCTCGGGATCCGAAACAGCCAAATCGGCGAGGGACTTGCGGTCCAGGTCGACGTTGGCGGCCTTCAACCCCTCCATGAAGCGGGAGTAGGTCAGACCGAGGGGACGCACAGCGGCGGAGATGCGAGCGCTCCAGAGACGGCGGAATTGCCCCTTGCGTCTCTTGCGGTCGCGGTACTCATACTGCCATGCCTTGTAGACAGCGTCCTTGGCGTAGCGGAAGAGCTTGCTGCGGAAACCGCGGAAGCCCTTGGCGCGGAGCAGGATGCGCTTGCGGCGGGCGCGCGAGGCGGGCCCATTAGTAGCACGTGCCATAGTTCTTGATGTTTCTGTGTAGGGTGAGCGGACTGTTCTTCCTCACCTCCTTGCAGTCTCGTCCGTTCGAGCCTCCGCCGTATGTCGGGAGGCAGGCTGCACGAAGGCCGACCGATGAGCGGTCGGGACTTGGCTTGCGGCCATGTTCCTCGGCGTTAGGCGAAGGGCATGTTCTGCTTGACGGCCCAAACCTGGGTGGCGTCCACCAGAGCGGGACGGCCCAACTGACGCTTGCGCTTGCTGGACTTCTTCTGGAGAATGTGACGCTTACCCTGCTTGCGACGCAGAACCTTGCCCGAGCCGGTCACCTTGAAACGCTTGGCCACCGCCTTACGTGTCTTGTTGATACCACCTTTGCGGGTCATGGTGGCACGATTATACGCCTGTTTCCCCGCAAGGCAAGCAAAATCTCCCGCAAAGAGCGATTTTTTTCATCGCGGCGGCGGCAATGCGGGCGATACCCGATTTTCCTGTTGCAGGCGGCGGGGTGGCTGTGGTAAAAAAGACGGCGTATGGAAAAAACCCTTTTCC
>JBJEVL010000098.1:0-3154 GCA_051884335.1 Akkermansia sp.
ACAAGGTGCCCTACGGCGGCTTTTCGGTGTCGCATTTGATTTTGCAACTTGCAAAAAGGCGCAGCTCCCTCAAAATGAGCTTGTCGACGCGCTCCGAATGAGATAGACTGGGAGAATGCAAGAGCATGATTTTTCTCTCGAATGGAAGCGCCTGGCTGATTTGCCCGATGCGGAGGGCTTTGCGGGCATGTACGCCGGTGTCAGCAACGGGGCGCTGCTGGTGTGCGGCGGGGCCAATTTCCCCGAGAAACCGCTGTGGGAGGGCGGCGCTAAGCGCTGGACCGACCGTGTGTTCGTCATGGAGCCCGGCGGCATCGGCTGGCAGGATGCGGCGCCGCTGCCCAAACCGCTGGGTTACGGGGCTACCGCTTCGCTGCCGCAGGGGGTCATGCTGATCGGCGGCTGCAACGCAGGCGGTGCCGTGGCTGATTGCTGGCTGCTGAGTTATGAGAAGGGTGCGGTGAGCTGCCGCGCGCTGGCGCCGCTGCCCGTTACGCTGACGGGGCATGCCGCTGTCGTCATGGGCGGCAAGGTCTATGTGCAGGGCGGTAGTTTGGCTGTCGGCGAGCAGGATGCGGAGAGCCGCATGTGGATCTACGATCCGGAGGCGAACAGCTGGAGCGAGGGCGAGCCCCTGCCCGCGCGCGGACGCTTCCTGCATCAGATGTCCGTCATCGGCCACACCGTCTATGTGTTGGGCGGCATCGGCCTGAAGCCCGGCGCCAACGGGCGCGCCGAGCGCGAAATGCTGACCGAGGCGTGGAGCTACAGCGCCTCGGGCGGCTGGCGGCGCCTGGCGCACCTGCCGCGTTTCTGCGGCGCGGCGCCCACCCCCGCCCCCGTTCTTTCGGGTCGCATCTTCCTCTTGGGGGGTGATGATGCCACGGTGCGCGGCTTCACCCCGGCCAATCACCCCGGTTTCCACAACGCGAGCCTGTGCTACAGCCCCGCTACCGATGCGTGGAGCGAGGCCGGCGAGGTGGCGGCGGCGCGCGCGGTGCTGCCCTGCGCCCTGTGGAACGGTTTGGCCGTCATTGTCAACGGCGAACAGCGCCCCGGCAAGCGCTCCCCGCAGGTTTGGGGGCTGCGCCTGCACTGAGCCTTTTCCTCCTCTCCTTTCCGCACATGAACAAGCTATACCAACGAATCTTGCCGCAGTTGGCGGTCGCCTGCGCGCTGGTGGCCGGGGTGCAGGCGGCTCCCCCCGCGATGGAGAGCCTCGCCGAGGGGCAGTGTCCCCGCATCTCGGATCCATTGGGGCGCGCGGGCATGGCCGCCGTCGCGTTGGACGGTGCGCACGGCACGCCGCAGCTGCTGATGCTGGGCGGGGCCAATTTCCCGCACGCCAAGCGCAGCGCAACGGGCTTTTTCCAAACCGGAGCCAAGGTGTTCTATGACACCGTGGAGGTGTTCAGTCCCACGCTGGGGGCTTCGCTGCCGCTGGGCAAGCTGCCCTACCCCGTGGGCTATGCCGCCTACGCGCCGACGGATCGCGGCATGCTGCTGGCGGGTGGCTGCAATGCCGACGGACACCTGAGCGACACGCTGTTGCTGCGCTGCGAGTCGGGCGGTGTGACGGTCACGCCGCAGGCGTCGCTGCCCATCCCCCTGGCCTACCCGGCCTTTGCTGAGCTGGACGGCAAGCTCTACATCTTCGGCGGTCAGGAAAGCCCCGATGCCACCACGGCGCTCCGCCGCTGCTTCGTCTGGGAGTCCGATGCGTGGCGCGAGCTGGCTCCCATGCCGGGCGAGGGGCGCATGCTGGCGGCGGCCGGTGTCATCGACGGTCGCATCTATGTTGCCGGCGGCTGCAGCCTGCACCCCGATGCCGAAGGCAAGGCCGAGCGCAGCTACCTCAACAGCGTGCTGGTGTATGACCCGGCAAGCGATACGTGGAGCGAGGCGCCGTCCATGCCCGAGACGCTGGTGGCGCCCGCCTCTCCCCTGCCTGTTTGGCGCGGTCGGCTGCTCGTCATCGGCGGTGATCCCGGCAACTACTACCGCGCCAAGCTGGCCGGGCAGGAGCCTCCGCAGCATCCCGGGCAGAACCGCTGCGTCTACGCCTTTGACCCGGCCGATGGCATCTGGACGCCCCTCGGCGACAACTGCGTGGGCATTGCCACCGCGCCCGCCGTGGGCGTGGGCAACACGGTCTACACCATCTCCGGCGAAACTCGTCCCGCCGTGCGCACTCCCGTCATCGGCACCCTGCGCCTGAGCGCCCCCACTTCTCCAACCTCCATTCCCCCCACACTCTGACTATGCTTACGACCATACTGACACCCCTCCAAGAGGGTTTTTGCTCCTTCCTCCACGGCATCGCCTCGCTGGCTGATGCCACACCTTGGGCATCGCTTGCCCTGCTGATTCTCGGCGTTGTCATCGGTCTGCGCCGAGGCCTGCGCAACAAGGCGCCGAACGGCGACCCGCCCGCCGGGGGCCCCGGCAAATGGGCGTGGATTGCCGTCGCCGTGCTTTGGGTGGTGGTCATGCTCAACTACTTTGACCGCCAGCTGCTCGCCGTGCTCAACACGAGCATCACGGCCGGCGAGGGCGGCATTGCCATGACTCAGGCGCAGTTCGGCACCGTCACCTCCGCCTTCCTCATCATTTACGCCGCGCTCAGTCCCGTGGGCGGCTACCTGGCCGACCGCTTCAGCCGCAGCTTCATCATCCTCTGCTCGCTGATTGTGTGGTCCTTCGTCACCTGGATGACGGGCAAGGCCGAGAGCTACGAGGAGCTGATTCTGTGGCGCGGCGCCATGGGCATCAGCGAGGCGTTCTACATCCCCGCCGCGCTGGCGCTCATCTCGGACTACCACCGCGGCGGCACGCGCTCCATGGCCACGGGTCTGCACATGAGCGGCATTTACGCCGGGCAGATGCTCGCGGGCTGCGGCGCGCTGATGGCGGGCGATCCCTGCCAGCTGGGCTGGCGCCTCACCTTCGAGACCTTCGGTTTTGTCGGCGTGCTCTACGCGCTGATTGTCATCCTCTTCCTGCGCGACCCGAAGGGTGCTGAGGCTCCCGCGGCCGCCAAGGAGACCGCCGCTGCCCCGGCGGCGAGTGATTTCTCCTTCGGCGAGATGCTGCGCAGCCTGTTTACGGGGCGCGCCATGGCGATGCTGCTGGTCATGTATGCCTGCGCGGGCTT
>JBJEVL010000099.1:0-3150 GCA_051884335.1 Akkermansia sp.
CGCCGCCCGCACTACATCATTGCTCGCAGCAGCGAGGAAAACATTGCCAAAAGGGAGCCGGGGTGCTAAAGTGGCGGGGTTATGATGAACCTGCCTATTCGCCCGCGCCGCAACCGCAAGAGTGCGGCGGTGCGCGGCATGATGCGCGAGACGAGCCTGAGCGCCGCTCACCTGATTTACCCGATGTTCGTGCAGGAGGGCGGCGAGAACACGCCCATTGACTCCCTGCCGGGCTGCACGCGCTGGTGCGTGCGGGATATTGCCGCCGAGTGCGCACGTCTCTACGCGCTGGGTATTCCCTGCGTCGACCTCTTTGCCGTGGTGCCCGAGGAGAAGAAGGATGCTCAGGGCAGCGAGGCTTGGAACCCCGAGGGAGTGGTGCCGCGCGCCATCCGCGCCATCAAGGCGGCGGTGCCCGAGCTCATGGTGATGACGGATGTCGCCCTCGACCCGTTCAACACCTACGGGCAGGACGGCCTTGTGCGCGAGTATGCGGACGGCCGCTACGAAATTCTCAACGATGAGACGGTGGAGGCGCTGGTGCGCCAGGCGCTCTGCCACGCGCGCGCCGGGGCGGATATCATCTCGCCCAGCGACATGATGGACGGTCGTATCGCGGCGCTGCGCGAGGCGCTGGATGCCGAGGGCTTTGCGCAGGTCTCGCTCATGAGCTACACGGCCAAGTACGCTTCGGCCTACTACGGTCCCTTCCGCGGGGCACTGGGAAGCGCTCCCAAGTTCGGCGACAAGAAGAGTTACCAAATGGATCCGGGCAACCGGCGCGAGGCGCTGCGCGAGGCGGCGCTGGATGCGGCTGAGGGGGCGGATTTCCTCATGGTCAAGCCCGCGACGCTGTATCTGGATGTCATCGCGGACATGCGCCGCGAAACCACCCTGCCCATCGCGGCGTACCATGTGAGCGGCGAGTATCTGATGATTAAGGCGGCGGCGGCTTCCGGCTGGCTGGATGAGCGCGCGGCCATGCTGGAGGCGCTGCTGTCCATCCGCCGCGCGGGGGCGGACATGATTCTGACCTACGCCGCGCCGCAGGTGGCGCAGTGGCTGCGCGAGGAAGCCTGAGTTTTTTGAGCGGTGGGCTGCTGCTCCGTGCAGAGTTCCGCACCCGGCTCTCTCTCGTCGTGCGATGCCGCCGGGCTGTCCGGGCACCATGCAGGCGCCCGCGCAGGGAATCGTGCCCTGCCCCCTCGCTTGCGCTTCCTCAGACTTGATCGCCGCCCGGAGTTGCGCCCCGCTTAGGCTTGTTCCCCGCTCTCGGCAACGGGGGGCTCCTCGGCGGGAAGTCCCAAATTCAGCGTGCCCTGCTCGCCCGTCAGTTCGGGGCTCGCGGGGGCGGGTTCGCCTCCCTCGACCGGGGGCGGCAGGACGACCAAGCTTGCCTCGGCGGATTCCTCCGCCGGCACGGCGACGGGCATGATGCGTGCAATGCGCTCCACCGGGTTCTTGGTGACGATGTTGCCGAGCACGGCGCGCCCCTTGATGCGCAGATTGCCGAAGGGGTAGCGCAGCGGACGATTGAGGCGCTTGAGCTGGTTTTTCAGGTAGACATTGACGGCAATCGCCGCGCTGTCCTCCTCGGTCGCGTGGACGGAGAGGAAGAAGATGCGGCTGTTGGGGGTGCCCTGCGTCAGGCAGTACTCCTTCTCGCGGGTGAAGCCGCCGAGGCGGAAGCGCTTGGCGTAGGTGATGCCGTCGCGCCCGTCGCGGTAGATCATGTTGAACACCCAGTCATCGCCCGGACGCAGCACGCGCAGGTCGAGCAGTTTCTTGCCCACGTAGAATTTCTCCTGCACGCGGCGCACCATGAGGATGCCCTCGCGGTCGATGGTGAGGATGTCGCTCATGGTGGAGCACTTGTCCACGGCCTCGCCCTTGCGGACGCCGTAGCCGGCAAAGCCGTCCTCGTCCAGATAGAGTGTCTCGTTCTCCACGGCGGCCACGGCGCGGCTCACGGTGTCGAAGGTGGTGAGCTCGGTGCGGCGGGGCCAGGCTTCGCCGTACTTCTTGCGCAGCCCCTCGAACCAGCGGATGGTGTAGCGCGTCAACTGCGCGAGGTTGCGCTGCGTCTGCGCGATGTCGCTCTCCAGCCCGGCGATGCGCTCCTCGGCCTTGTGAATCTCGTACTTGGCGATTTTTTTGATGCGGATTTCCGTCAGGCGCACGATGTCGTCCTGCGTGACCGGGCGCAGGAAGTCGCGCACGAAGGGCTCCAGGCGCTCGGCGATGTCGCGCAGGGACTGCTCCCAGCTCTCGCTGGTTTCCAGCACTTTGTAGATGCGCTCTTCGATGAAGATTTTTTCCAGACTCGCCTGCATCCACGCTTCCTGCAGCTCGGCCAGCTGCACTTCGAGCTCGCGGCGCAGGGTCTCCTTGGTGTCCGCCACGTTGCGCCGCAGAATCTCCGACACGCCCATGAACACGGGCTTGCGGTCGACAATCACCACCGCCTTGGGCGAGATGCTCACTTGGCATTCGGTGAAGGCGTAGAGGGCGTTGCAGGTCTTTTCCGCATCCTGACCGGGGTTGAGGTGGATGAGGATATCGGCGTTGGCGGCGGTGTTGTCCTCGATTTTGGCTATTTTAATCTTGCCCTTTTCGATGGCGCCTTCGATGCTGGCGATGAGGGATTCCGTGGTAGTGCCGAAGGGGATTTCGGTGATGCGGATGAGTTTCTTGCCGCTGCAATCGAGCCGCGCGCGGCAGCGCAGGCGGCTGTTGCCCGTGCCGTCGTTGTAGGCGCTCACATCCAGCAGCCCGCCCGTGGGGAAGTCGGGGTACAGCTCGAAGGGCTCGCCGCGCAGGCAGTGGATGGCCGCGTCGATGAGCTCGTTAAAGTTGTGGGGCAGAATCAGGCAGTTCATGCCCACGGCGATGCCGAGCGCGCCCTGTGCCAAGAGGAGGGGGAACTTGACCGGCAGGGCGACGGGTTCGCGGTTGCGCCCGTCGTAGCTCAGTTTCCACTCGGTCACTTTGGGGCTGTAGACCACTTCGCGCGCAAAGGGCGAGAGCCTCGCTTCGATGTATCGGGGGGCGGCGGCGGCATCGCCTGTCAGGATATTGCCCCAGTTGCCCTGAGTGTCGATGAGCAGCCCTTTTTGCCCCAGCGTCACCAGGGCGCTGCCGATGGAGGCA
>JBJEVL010000100.1:0-3136 GCA_051884335.1 Akkermansia sp.
AGGAGCTGGACGATACCTGGAAAACGCTGGGCGAAGCTATCGCCGCTGCCGAGGAAAACGGCGAGCGCGCCACCTTCCAGGCCATCGGGCGACTGGCCTACGCCAAGTGCCGCGGCAAGTTCCCGAAGAAACCGCTCAAGGTTCCCCGCTACCCCGGCAAGGTCGTGTCGCAGACGGGGCTGATCCAGACCGCCACCACGATGGGTGAGGGGCAGATGGCAGACAGCTGCATGCACTGGGCGGTGCTCCAGCGTTTCGGCGGGCGCATTCCCGGCAAGTTCGAGGGTACCAAGACCGGGACGACGGTGCAGTTGGATGCCAAGTGCGAGATTACGGGGGCGGTCGTCGTGCTCAACGAGACAGTCAAGCCGGCAGTGCGCGAGACACCCTTCTCCCTGCTGGTTTCGGATGACGGTCAAAACTGGACCAAGGCTGCCGAGAGCGAGTTTGACGGCACGATGCTGAAATTTGACACCCGCAAGAACCGCGTCAGCGGTAAGTACGTCAAATTGATTCGCGATGCCGACAAATACGAACCGGGTATGGTCGCTTTCTATGTCTATGGGCGAGTCATCAAAGAGTAAGTCTGTTTCCCGAACCTGATAACCTGAAGCTGTCCGTTATGATGAATCGAATGATTGCAACGATGGGGCTTGCCGCCCTCGTCTCTCTGCCTGCCGTTGCTGCGGTCGCGCGCAGTATTCCCGATGCCTATGCCCGCGCCGGGCACAAACCCATTGTGCTGTTCTGCTACGGTGCCAACACCGACAAGGTGAACGATACCGCCTACGAAGTCTACATCAAGAGTAACAAGTTGCAGAGAGAGACCGGGAAGGCGGTGCTGGTCATCGTGCCGCTCTACCAATACCCCGATGATAAGCAGCGCAAGGAAATGGAGGGGGTGCTGGGTCCCAAGGGACTGCCGAGCAAGGTGTACACGACCCCGAGCATGGTGGTGATGGACAGTGACGGCAATCTGCGCGGCTCGGTGCATGAGCCTGAGCTGATGCAGAATCCGGAAAAGGCCTTTGCTGCTCTTAAAAAGCTCCTGGAAGCCTACGATGAGCAGGAGGGCTGGATTGTCAAGGCGGAAAAAGCCTCCGGGGCACGCAAGTCGCAGCTCTACCTCAAGGCGGCGGACGTGCGCGGTGTGGACATGCCCTCGCTCAAGAACGTCGACATCGGCAGCAAAAACAGGGGGAAGGCCGGGCAGGCCAAGGCCGAGCTGCAAAACCGCAACAATTTCGACATCGAGGGCGTGGTGCAGCACCTGCAGGTGCTCGACCTGGGCCAGGCCGAGGGTTATGTGCGCGGACTCATGGGCAAGGGCTACTCCATCCTGCAGCGCCAGTGGCTTCTGGCGGCCTTGGGCGGGCATTTCCGCCGCAACCAGGGCTCCAAGGATAAGATGCGCCAGTTCTACACCGAGATGCGCGACCTCGACCCCGATTCTCCTTACGGCGCCTACGCGCAGGGAGCCTTGGACATTTGGGTCGACGTGAAAGAGAAGAGCTCGGTGGACGATGTGCCGGCGGAGATTACCCGCGTGAACAACACCATCTCCACCGAGGGCAGCGGCAAGGCCACCCCCGGTGCCAACGATGCCTTCAAGGGCATCGGGAATAACACCGCCATGGGAACGCGCGCGACCCCGGCCGATACCGATTACGACGACCCGGGCGCCGACAGCGATTCGGGTGGTGATGCCGGCGCGGAGTAAGCACAGACGGAATATAGGCTTGCGTGAGGGGGTAATTCTCTCTATAATCGCCGCCGCGCATGACGGCAAAACCACTACAGATAGGGCTGGCCGGGCTCGGCACCGTGGGGACGGGGGTTTATGAAACCCTCTGCCGCAACCACGAGCTTTTGGAAGCCCGCGTGCAGATGAGTTTCGAGGTCAAGCGCGTGGCGGTGCGCAACCTCGGGCGTCCCCGCGATGTTGCCATCGACCCCGCTCGCCTCACCGACGACTGGCGCGAGCTGGTGGAGGATCCCGACATCGACATCATCATCGAGCTCATCGGCGGGGTGACGGATGCCTACGAGCTGATCACCGCTGCCCTGCGGGCGCACAAGCCCGTAGTGACGGGCAACAAGGCTCTGCTGGCCGAGCGCGGCGGCGAGCTCTTCCGCCTCTCGGCCGAGACGGAGACCCCCCTCTATTTCGAGGCTTCCTGCGGCGGCGGCATACCCATCATTCAAAGCCTGACGGCATCGCTCATTTGCAACAACGTGGAGCGCATTGCCGGCATCATCAACGGCACGAGCAACTACATCCTCTCGGCGATGGAGCGCAAGGGGGTCTCCTATGAGGAAGCCCTGAGCGCGGCGCGCCGCAAAGGCTATGCGGAGGCCGACCCCTCACTCGATGTCAACGGGCGCGATGCTGCCCACAAGGCGCTCATTCTCGCCATGCTGGCCTACGGCACCCCCGTGGATCCCCGGGCGATTTCCGTCTACGGCATCGAGCGCGTGACCCCGGTTGACTTTCGGTTTGCCCATCGGCTCGGCTACACCATCAAGCTGCTGGTGGTCATCAAGCACCACGCGCGCAGCGGCAAGCTCGAGCTGCGCGTGCAACCCAGCTTTGTGCCCAAGGAACACCTGTTGGCCAATGTCAACGGGGTATTCAACGCCATCGCCGTGCGCGGCGACATCGTGGGCGAGACCATTTTCTACGGGCGCGGCGCCGGCAAGAATCCCACCGCGAGCGCCGTCATCGGCGATGTCATGCTCGCCATGCGCGACTGCCGCCACCCCGAGCACCACAGCGGCTTCCACCCCTACACGCAGGAGCTGGAGCTCATGCCGGCGGAAGAGACGGTCACGCCGTACTATGTGCGCTTCCTGGTGCAGGATCGTCCCGGTGTCATCGCTGCCATCGCGGCCGAGCTCGCCAAGAAAGGCATCGGCATTTCCGCCATCACCTCCACCCCCCACGGGGAGGAGGAGCAGGCCGACAGCAACGACCTGGTGCTGCTGCTGCATGCCTGCGCCTGGGGCAAGCTCAAGCAAGCCCTGTGCGAAATCGGCAACTACGACAGCATCGACCGCCACCCCGTCGTTTTCCGCATCGAGAATTTCAACGAATCATAAGCTCATGGCACTCATTGTCCAAAAATACGGCGGTTCG
>JBJEVL010000101.1:0-14001 GCA_051884335.1 Akkermansia sp.
GACGGCGTTTTCTTGCTTCCCCTGCTTCGGTGCGTTTTTTTTTGAGGCAATGCGGAAGCGGTATACCACCCATAATAGGCTTGCCTTTAGGGCTCTGCTGTGTTAGACTGCGCCGCTCATGATTACGGATCCACAGGCTCTCTACGAATGGAAGCAGCGCGCAGCGCGCCAAGCACAGGGGCGCACAGTGCTCGATTTGGAGGCGGACAGCCTCCATCGCCATCGCGAAAAGCTCTGCCTGATCCAATACGCGGATGCCGAGGGTGTGTGCATCATCGACCCGCTGGCTCTGGAGGACATGAGCCTCTTCACCCTGTGGTTGCAGGAGGCGGATGTGTGGATGCACGGCGCGGATTACGACATGAGCCTGTTCCAAGGGGCATTCGGCGTTCTGCCGCACATGATTTTGGACACGCAGATTGCCGCCCGTCTGCTCGGGGCGCGTCAATTCGGGCTCGCAGCGCTGGTGGAGCACTACTACGGCATCGTACTGAGCAAGAAGAATCAGAAGGCCGACTGGGGACGCCGCCCCATCCCGCCCTCGATGGCCGAGTACGCCCAGGGCGATGTCAAGTATATGCTGGACATGGCCGACCGGCTGGTTGCCGAGCTGCGCGCCAAGGGTCGCTACGAGTGGTTCCTCGAGAGCTGCGCCGCCAACCTGAAGCACGGCTACGAACGCTTCCACAGCAACCACGAAGAACCCTGGCGCATCCGCGGCTGCGGCAAGCTGGAGCGCCGCGGGCTGGCGGCGCTGCGCGCCCTGTGGAGCTGGCGCGATGCCGAAGCGGCCGACCGCGACCGCCCGGCGTTCATGATTTGCTCGAACGATGAGTTGCTGCGCTGGAGCTGCGCCTTGCAGGAGTTTCGCCCCGTTTTTCCCGGGCGCAACATGCACCCCCACCGCGCCGAGCGCTTCCGCAAGGCCGTGGAGCGCTTCCAACTGTTGGATGAGGAGGAGTACCCCACCATTCCCAAGCGGCAACGCCACACCGTGGATCCGCATTTCGACGCGCATTTGGAGCACTGGTCCGCCCGCCGCAACAGCGTCGCCGAGGCGCTGGATATTGAGCCTGCCCTCATCGCCGCCCGCTCGCAGCTGGAGGCCATCGCCGCCGATGAGGCTGCGGGGCTGTCCGCCCTCATGAACTGGCAGCGCGAGCTGCTGCTGGCCTAACAACGCACTGCTCCTCCCCCCCCGATGGCTCCCCGTCTCCTCCTCTTCGGCAGCACCGGACGCAGCGGGAGCATTCTGGCGCGTGCCGCCCGGGCACAGGGTTGGGAGCTTCTGACTCCGGCGCACGATGCCTGCCCGTTGGAGAATCGCGAGCGCGTCAGCGAGGCGGTGCTGAGCAGCGGAGCCGAGCTCATCATCAACGCGGCTGCCGTCAGCGGGCTCGAACGCTGCGCGGAGGATCCGCTGCATGCCCACTTGGTCAATGCCGTGGCACCGGCGGCGATGGCGCTGGCCTGCCGCCACACCGGGGCGCGCTTCATCCACCTGTCCACCGACTATGTGCTGGACGGCCGACGCCCCGGGCTGAAAGCCGAGGACGCGCACTGCGCGCCGCTTTCCGTCTACGCCGCGAGCAAGCGCGAGGGCGAGCTGCAGGTTGCCGAGGCGCTGCCTGCGGCGATGATCGTGCGCGTGTCGTGGATTTGCGGCAACCCCGAAAAGCCCTCCTTCATCGAGCAGACCCTCCGCCGCGCCCTGCGCGGTGAGCCGCTCGCCGCCATTGCCGACCAATACTCCCTGCCGACGGATGCCGAGGACATAGCGCGCATCCTGCTCGCTCCGCAGGCGGCGGCGCTCTCGGGCGTGGTGCAGCTTTGCGCGGAGAGCGAGCCCCTGAGCCGCCACCGCTGTGCCGAGCTGGTCCTGCGCGAGGCGCTGCGCTGCGGCGCCCTGCCCTCCCTGCCGAGTGTCGAGCCGCTGGAGCTGGCCCGCGTCCCCTTCTTCCGCGAACCGCGCCCCCGCCACACCGCCATGAGCCACGCTCGCCTGACGTCAGCGGGTTTTCGCCTGCCCTCGGCGGCCGAAAGCATCGCCGCCGTGGTACGGCGCGCCCTCCCTTCCCTAACCCCGATACACACATGAACAAACTCATTACCACCGCCGCCCTGCTGCTCGTCAGCACCTGGGCGCTCGCAGCAGACAGCGTCGTCGGTTTCTGGAAAACGATTGACGACGAGACCCATGAGGCCAAGAGCATTGTGCAGCTCTACGAATACCAAGGCAAGCTCTACGGCCGCGTGGTCGACCTGCTGAAGGACAAACAGGCCAAGGCCGCCCTGCCCGGTTCCCCCGCCATCCTGGGGCTCGACATCATTTGGGATCTGACGAAGAAGGGCGACAAATACCGCGGCGGCGAGGTGCTCGACCCGCAGAAGGGGCGCGTGTACGACTGCCAAATCTGGCTGGAGGGCGACAAGCTCATCCTGCGCGGCAGCCTCTTCGGCATCGGCCGCAAGCAGGTGTGGCTCCCCGCTAAGGATTTCAAGGGCGGAGAAGCGAATCCCACGCCCCGCAAGCCGAAGCTGAAGTGATTTCTTGACAAGACAAGACCCACATACGATAATAAGCCCTGTTATGAAGCATCCTTTCCTCTACCTGAGCCTGCTGGCAGCGGTGGCGGTGTGGTCCGTCCCCACTGTTTGGGCAGACACCACGGAAAAAATGACCGCGCAGGAGAAGCGCGAAGCCAAAAGGGCCGAGCGCGAGGCCAAGAAGGCCGCTCGCAAAGCCTCCGCCGACAGCGATTCGAGCTCCGCATCCTCCTCCACCGCCGCCGATGATCAGAAAAAAGACCCCAAGGCCGTGGCCAAGGCGCTGAAGAGCGCCAAGTTCAAAATCTACGGCAAGTTCAACAAGAGTGCCCAATACTTCCTCTACTGCCCCACGAACAGCGCCGTGACGGGATGCGAGGAGTTCGTCCAAAAGATTGCTTCCAAAGCCAAGGCCATGAAAAAGGCCAAGGTCGATGTCATTCTCATTGCCCACGACTCTTCCCCCGAGGTGGCGCAGGATTTTCTCAAGAAGAACGGCTGCAGCTGCGCGATGGTGCACAAGTCGCAGGAGGTGACGGAGGGGCTGCCCGGCTACAACGGCGAGAGCACGATTCCCTATGTGCTCGTTGTCGATGGCAGCGGCGAGGTGGTCGCCAAGGGCGATGACAAGATTATCGACGACTGGAAGTCCTACACGATTGATCGGGACAAGGAATAAGAAACGCTCCGGTTGCCCATGAACGAAACCCTGGAGAATCTCAAATCGCGCCGCAGCTGCCGCAGCTACCGCCCCGAGCCCATCACCGAGGCGGAGTTGGATGCCGTGCTGGAAATCGGCACCTATGCCCCCACGGGGCACGGCTCGCAGTCGCCCGTCATGGTCGCGGTGCGGGACCCCGAGCTGCTCAAGCGGCTCTCGGCCATCAATGCGGCCATCATGGGGACGACGCGCGATCCCCTCTACGGCGCGCCCGCAGCGGTCATCGTCTTTGCCGACACCGCGGCACCGACAGGGCATCAGGATGCCTGCATGGTCATGGCCAATCTCATGCACGCCGCGCATGCGCTGGGGCTGGGCTCCTGCTGGATCAACCGCGCCAAGCAGATGTTCGCGCTGCCGGAGCTGGCTGACCTGCGCACCAAGTGGGGGCTGAAGCCCGAGATGGAGGGCATGGGCATCTGCATCCTCGGCTACATTCCCGAGGGCACCGTCCTGCCCTGCAAGCCCCGCAAGGAGGGCTACATCATCAAGGACTGAAGCAACGGAAACGCCGCCGTTTTCTTTCCGCGTCGCCGCCCGCCCCGGGCTGCGGCGCGTGCCTTATTCAGCGGCGCTGCGCCAACTCGCGCCGGAACATCAGCGCCGTGGTCTGCAACAATTCCACGCGCGACAGCATCCCCGCCAAACGGCCGTCCTCCCCCACCACCGGCAGAGCATCCCAGCGCGGCTCGCACTCAAACACACGCAGTGCCGCGGGCAAATCATCCCCCACGCGCAGCACCGGAGCCGGCACGGGAGCCTCCCCCTGCGGCGGCACCAGCCCCAGCGGCTCGCCCGACGCGTTGACCACGGGGAGGGGAGTGCCCGGGTGGCGCAGCTGCGCGCGCCACAGGCAGCTCTCCGGGGCATCCGGCGCCAGCCGCAGGGGCTCGGGGCGCATGACATCGCCCACGCGCAACACGGACAAGCCGCGCTCGAAGGGCGAGGCTTCGCCGTCCGGCGCGCTGTCGTAGAGCGACCCGCGCGGCAGCAGGCGCACGACGGCGTATCCCACCCCGACGGCCACCATCAGCGGAAAAATCAGCGAGGCTTCCATGGTCAGCTCAATCAGCAGCAGAATAGCCGTCACCGGCGTGCGCGCCGCCGCGCCGAAAAACACCGCCATGCCCACGAGCGCAAACGCCGTCGGCGCCTCGGCACCGAAACCGGGAACGGGTGCCAGCACCCAGCCGAAGAGCCAACCGGCAAAACAGCCTGCCATCAGCGTCGGGGTCAGCACACCGCCCATCGTCCCCACGCCGAACACCACCGCCGTGAGCAACACCTTGAGCAGCAGCAGAACAGCCGCCTGCGCCGGGGGAAAGCTCCCGGCGAGCAGAGCCGCCACAGCCTCCTGACCATTGCCGACAATCGCCGGCTGCCACCACGCCGCCAGCCCCACCAGCAACCCCGCCGCCGCCATGCGCGGCAGCAGAAAACAGAGCCTGCCGCTCAGGAGACGGCGCATGCCCCCCAGCAGTGCCACCCACAAACGCCCCAACGGAGCCAGCAACAGCGCCAGCAGCACACAGGCCGCCACCGACCAGGCAGAGTGAACGCTCAGCTGGCAGGCAAAGAGAGCCCCCCGCCCTCCCCAAGCCCACAGCAGCGCATAGGCCGTGCAGGACGCCACGAGCAGCGGCGCCAGATAGCCGATGCTGAAGGAGCCCACCACCACCTCACACACAAAGAGGCAGGAGGCCAAGGGGGTGTGGAAGGCGGCCGTCATCCCCGCTGCTGCGCCGCAGCCCACCATAAGCCGCAGCGAGGGAGGCGACACATGCAGCCAGCGCCCCATGGCCGAGGCGGCTACAGCGGCAATCTGCATGAGCGCCCCCTCCTTGCCGATGCAGCTGCCGCTGCCCAGACTCAGCACCGCCGACACGCTGCGCAACAGTCCCTGACGGCGGGGCAAGCGACCGTCGCCCAGTGAAAAGGACTCCATGTAGTCCGGCACACGGCGGGCATCCGTCCGATGCGCCCACAGCAGCACCAGCGCCGCCGGAATCGCCCCCGCCACCGGCAGCAGCACGCGCTGCCAGGCAGCCAGCTGCTCAAAGCAGGCCACGCGCCCGCACCACCGTCCCGTGCAGAGCCACTGCACCCCATCGGCCGCAGCCTCAAAGGCCAGCGCCGCCAACGCGCCCGCCAGCCCCATGAGCACCGCCTGCAGCAGCATGACCTGTTGCTCGCCCAGATGCAGCGCCCGCAGCAGCGCCAGCTGCCACCGCAGCACACGATAGGAAGCGCGGTGTTTCATCGGGGCGCCGAAAGAAGGAGGCTCAGGACGGCTCCACCACGCCGTCGCGAATCATCAGCACGCGGTCGCCGCGCGCGGCCACGGAGCGGTCGTGCGTCACCGTCACCAGCGTCTTGCCGCCCGCCTCGGCCAGCTCGAAGAGCAAATCCAAAATTTGCACGCCGTTGCGCGAGTCGAGATTCCCCGTCGGCTCATCGGCAAAGATGATGGCCGGGTCGTGCGCCAGGGCGCGCGCGATGGCCACGCGCTGCTGCTCACCGCCGGACAGCTCGTTGGGCAAATGATCCATGCGATCTGCCAAGCCCACCTTCTCCAGCAGGCTGCGCACGCGCTCCGTGGCCTCTGTCCCCGCAATCGCCGTTGCGAGCGAGGCATTTTCCAGCGCCGTGAGCTCCGGCATGAGCATGTAGTTTTGGAAGATGAAGCCCATCATGCGGTTGCGGAAGAGGGCGCGGCGGCGCAGGGAGAGGGCATACACATCCTGCCCGTCGATGAGCACGCGCCCCTGCGTGGGGGGCTCCAGCCCCGCCAGGGTGTACATGAGCGTGGTCTTGCCCGCGCCGCTGGGTCCGCAGAGGAAAACGCGCTCCCCGCGCGCGATGTGCACGCTCAAGCCGTGGAGCACCTCCACCTGTTTCTTGCCGATGGAGTAGGAGCGGTGCAGATGGTCGGCCGTAATCATCAGCGCTGCATTTCGATATTGTCAATCAGGCGCACCTCGCCGAAGAAGGCGGCCACCGCCAACAGCGCGGGGCGGCGCAGATCCGTCAGATCGTGCAGCGTCTCCGCATCGACCAGCGATACATAGTCAAGGCGCACCTCGGGCAGCGTTGCCAGCGTATTCTCCACCAGACGGCACACATCCTCGGGTTCGGTGCCGCATTCAAAATCAGCCTTGGCCACCAGCAGCGCCCGGCGAATGCGGGGAGCCTCCGCCCGCAACTCCGGCGTCAACAGCGCGTTGCGGCTCGAAAGCGCCAATCCGTCCTCCTCGCGCACAATCTCGGCGCCGTGCAGCTGCACGGGGATGTCCAAGTCGCGCACCATGCGGCGCAGCACCGCCAGCTGCTGAAAATCCTTCTTGCCGAAAATGGCGTCCGTCGGCTGCACCAGATTGAACAACTTGTTGACCACGAGGCAGACCCCGGCAAAATGACCGGGACGCCGCGCGCCGCACAGCACGGAAGAAAGGTAGGTTTCCTCCAACACCACGGAGCGATCGGGCGCATACATCACATCCGGCGTCGGCATGAACACCACATCCACACCGCAGCGCTCGCAGACCTGCAAATCCCCTTGCGGATTGGTCGGATATGTTTTCAGATCGCCCGCGTTGTCAAACTGCACGGGATTCAGGAACACGCTGGCCACAACGCAGCCCGATGTGCCCGCCAGCTCGCGCGCCTGCCGCAGCAGACTCGCATGCCCCTCATGCAAAGCCCCCATGGTGGGAACCAACACAACCCGCCGGCCGCGCCGAGGAGCGAGAGCGCTGCGCAGCTCTTCTTTCGTATGTGCGATGTGCATGCGCGAAGCCTAGCACAAGGCTGCCGCGGATTCAAGCGCAGAGAGCGTCTTTTCCCCCGCGCGCCACCGCGCGCATGACACAGGGAAAACAACGAAGCGCGCTGCCCCGCATCGGACAACGCGCTTCGGAAGTTTTTGTGTGCGGATTCAGGCTCCGATCAGGCGCCGAGCTGGAAGCGGTGGAAAGCCACCACGGTCAGCGTGTCGCCCAGAGTCTTGCCGGTGTTCGCCACGAGCTTCTCCACGGAGACGGAGGGATCCTTGACGAACTCCTGGCTCAGCAGGCAGCTCTGCTTGTAGAGCGCCTTGAGCTTGCCGGGCAGAATCTTCTCCAGCATCGCCTCGGGCTTGCCCTGCTCCAGCAGCTGCTTGCGGGCAATCTCCTGCTCCTCGGCCACGAAGGCGGGGTCGAGCGAGGAGGCGTCCACACTCTTGGGAGCGCAGGCGGCGATGTGCAGGGTGATGTCCTTGCACATGGTGGTGAAGGCCTCGGCGGCGGCGGTCTCGGGCTTGGTGGCGGCGACCTCCAGCAGCACGCCCACCTTGCCACCCATGTGGATGTAGGAGGTGACGGCGCCCTCGCCGGTCAGCGTGTAGCGACCGAACTTGCGGAACTTCATGTTCTCACCGATGGAGGCGCACTGCTCGGCGAGGTACTTCTCCACCGTCGTGCCGTTGATGGCGACGGCGAGAGCCTCGTCCAGCGTCTTGGCGGCGGAGGCCTTGAGCGCGGCACCGATTTCGGCCACGAGCGCCTTGAACTTGTCGCCCTTGGAGCAGAAGTCGGTCTCGCAGTTGATTTCGTAGATGATGCCGTCCTTGCCCTCCACGACGGTGGCCACGATGCCCTCCTTGGCCTCGCGGTCAGCCTTCTTGGCAGCCTTGGCAATGCCCTTTTCGCGCAGGTACTTGACGGCTTCGTCCATGTTGCCGTCGCACTCGACCAGCGCCTTCTTGCAGTCCATCATGCCGGCATCGGTCTTGATGCGCAGCTCCTTCACCATGGCAGCGGTTACTTCAGCCATAATCGTGTGTCGTTCAGGTTGTTCAGGCTTGCTGGGGCTTGGCCTTGTTGATGGCCTCGGTCAGCACGGAAAGAATCAGCTGGATGGAGCGCATGCCCGCGTCGTTGCCCGGAATGGGGTAGGCGACGTCGTCGGGGTTGGCGGTGGTGTCCGTCAGGGCGATCACGGGGATGTCGAGCTTGTGCGCCTCGCGGATGGCGAGGTACTCGTGATCAGCGCCGATGGCCACAATCACATCGGGAGCGCCGCCCATGTTGCGGATGCCCTGCAGGTTGCGCAGCAGCTTCTCGCGCTCGCGGGAGAGCGCCGCCAGCTCCTTCTTGGACATGGACTTGTACTCGGGCTGCTTGTCGAGGTTCTCCAAGTAGTCCAGGCGGGCGATGCTCTTCTTGATGGTCGCCATGTTGGTGAGCATGCCGCCCAGCCAACGGAAGTTGACGTAGTACTGCTCCGTGGCCTCGGCGGCGGCCTTGACGGCCTCCTGCGCCTGACGCTTGCAGCCGACGAAGAGAATCTTCTTGTTCTTGGCAGCCAGCTCGCTCAGGAACGCGCAGGCCTTGTCCAAGCACTTTTCGGTTTCCTCAAGGTTGATGATGTGGATGCCGTTGCGCTGCGTCAGGATGAACTTCCGCATGTTGGGATGCCATTTGCGCGTCTGGTGACCATAGTGAACGCCGGCGTCCACCATCTTCGTGATGAGTTCGTTAATCATGTTGTGTGTGTAGGTTGTGCGAGCCTTGAATCAGGTGTCGCGATGGGTGGAAGGTGCTGCGCTTTCGCCCCCAGCCCTCCGTTGTTCTTCATGCAGCATCAGCGGGGAGCGCCAGTGTAACGCAGGCGCGCTCGGAAGTCAATCCCTTTCAGCCGCGCGCCGGGGATTTTTTCGTGTACACCCGGCCTTTTGCAGCGCATGATGCCGGGCGGAGGCACCCGGCGCGCTTCATCCCCGGGCGGTTTGCTCGCAGGTTCCCCCGACACGACAAGCCCCCGCGCCGGCGGGCTCACACGCGCCAGATGCCGCCGTTCCCGAGGGCGCGGCGCAGCGAGGCGACCACCTGCTCGGGGCTGTAGCCCACCTCGCGCAGGGAGGCAAGGGATCGGGCGCCGTCGCGCTTGGCGAGGCGTTTGCCCTCGTTGTCGCGCAGCAGCAGGTGGTGGGTGTAGAGGGGGGTGGGCAGCCCGAGCACCCCTTGCAGCGCGCGGTGGATGTGCGTGGCATCGAAGAGGTCTTCGCCGCGTGTGACGTGGGTGACCCCCTGTGCGGCATCATCGACCACAACGGCCAGGTGGTAGCTGGAGGGCAATTCCTTGCGCGCGAGCACGACATCGCCGTACTCCGTGGGCACGCAGCGCTGGCGTCCGCGCCGGGTGTCCTCCCACTCGGGGCAGCCGATGAGGTCCTGCACGCGCTCCATGTCGAGCCGCCAGCAGTGGGGGTCGCCGCGCTCCAGCCGCTCGGCTGCCTGCTCGGGCGGCAGGTGCTTGCAGGTGCCGGGGTAGAGGTAGCCCAGCGTGCTGTGCGGCGCGCGCCCCATCTCGGCCAGCTGCGCCTTGATGTCGCCCCGCGTGCAGAAGCAGGGGTAGAGCAGCCCCGCGCCGCGCAGCCGCTCCAACGCAGCGGCATAGTGCTCAAAGCGGCGGCTCTGCACCATCGGCTCGCCGTCGTAGTGCCAGCCCACCCACGCCAAATCGCGCAGCATCTGCGCCACCCACTCCGGGTTGCGGGCGCGGAAGTCGATGTCCTCCAGCCGCAGCAGGCAGCGCCCGCCGGCGGCATCGGCCACGCGACGCGCCTCCAGCGCCGCCAGCAGATGCCCGACATGCAGGGGTCCGCTGGGGCTGGGGGCAAAGCGCGTGACAACCGCCGGGCTCACCTCAGTACTCGGCCTTGAGGATGCGCTGTGTCAGCTCGCGGATCCCGGCAGCTGCGCGGCTCGAGCGCGGGTACAGGCACTGCGCTCGGTAGTAGTTGGCCAGCGCCGAGCCCAGCTCGCCGCGCTCGGCCTGCTCCTTGCCCTGCTGCAGCGCCTGCACGAAGTCGTGGGCGGAGAGAGCATAGCGGTTAAGCGCATCGCGGAAGCGGGCATCCTCTCCGTAGCGGGCATCCTGAGCCTGCTGATCCAACAACATCTCGTAGGCCATGCAGGATCCCATGACGGCATCCTGCGCGGCGGCGTGTTCCAGCTGCCGGAGCATGCCGTCGATGGTGCTGATGAGGGTGAGAACTTCCTTGTATTGCTGTTTCAGCTCAGGGTTGACAGCGACGACCTCAAACTTGTTCTGCTCGGAGGCAATGGTGCGGAAATCGCCGCGGGCGTAGAGCACGCGGAACTCCTCCAACACCCCGTCCTGACTGTCGAGCTTTTCGAGCTGTTCGCGACCCTCGGCCAGCTTGGGGTTGCGCGGCCAGATGGTGCCTGCCTCGGTGATGTAGCGGTTGAAGCCTTCGTCATCCCCGGCGCGCAGAGCCTTGACGGCGTTGCGCAGGGCGAGGTCGCTCTGCTGCTTGCGACCGGAGCAGTAGCTCATGACCAGCGAATCGTCGAAGTCGGCATCCAGCTCCTTCATGCGCTTGGCTGTCTCTTCGCACACGCCGTAGTCGCGGGCATTGAGGGCGGTGAGCACGCGGCGGCGCAGGGTCCAGTACTCTGCGATGCGACGGCGACTTGCCGCCGGGAAGGTCGCCACACTCTGCATGAACTCACCGATGGCCACGGCCTCGATGAGGTGCTGCGTGGCATCGCCCAGCTTGTTCTGCGCCAGCAGGGCAGTCACGGCCTCGATGTTCTGGTCGACATCGTGGCGGGCATTGGCCGCCAGCGAGGCCAGCGCGCTGACCGTGGGCGAGGTGCCGGCGATGCCGTTGAAGAGCTGGTAGGATTTGGAGTTTTCGTCGAGCTTGAGCTGCGAATCGCCGTCGCGGAAGATGTGGCGGTAGCAGTTGGCGCCGATGAGGGCGTGGTCAAAGCGCCGCTCGAAGAGGAAGGAGAGCACCATGCTCTGGTAGTTCACCTTGGCCAGCTCCGTGGCGGCCATGGAGTCGGCATCGTTCTTGACCTGCGCGGCTTTTTTGCCGGTCACCTCGCTGCTGTTGTAGGCAATTTTGTAACTGTTGGAGGTGCTGGTATCGACGACGGATTGCTTGCCGATACCGCGGCGGGGCGAACGCCCGCGGCCGGTGTTGTAGTTGGTCATGCGGTTGGTATCCTCGACCAACTTGTCGATTTCCGCCTGCATCTTGGCATTTTTGCGCTCTCGGGAGTTGTTGGCGTACTGCACGGACAAAGCCGAGGCAATGCCCCCCGCCAGCGTGCCGGACTGGCCGCCGTCACCCTCGTAGTCGTTGAGCTCATAGAGACCCCGGCCGATTTGCAGCAACGTTTGGCTGCCGACCTCGGCTTTGGAGCGAGCGCTCTTTTGCGTCAGCTTGAGCAGCTCATTCATCTTTTTGCGGTAGCGCTTGGACTCCGTGCTGTCATCGGGCAGTTGGTAGAGGTATTTCTCAAAGCGTGCCCGCACGGCCGCATTGTTGCCCAAATCGAAATAGCCCCCGTTGTACTTCATCGTGTCCGAGGCGGGATCCAGCAGGGGAATTTCCATGCCGAACAACTGCGGGTTGGGGGGCACGTCATTGGCAGCGGTCTGCGCTTGTTTCCCGCCGCTGGCGTCGAAGGTGGAGGGCAGCTGCGCCGGTGCTCCGCCGGCAAATGCGGGGGTCTGCGGCGCCTGCACCACAGCGGGAGGGGCCGCATTGATGGTGGTCTGATTACCCTGCAGATCACCCATGCCCGTGCTGCCGCTCGCCTGGGGGGCATTTTGGCGAACATTGATGGGATCTTTCTGAATGTCCGCGGCCTTGAGCACATCCGCAGGAACTTGCGAAATCATCTGCGCCGAGCTCGGCAGGCAGCCTGCTCCCATCACCGATGCCAGGGCAATCAACAATCGTGCTTGCATACTCATTTCGTCTCCATATTGCGCACCACGAGGATGCCTTTGACTTCTTTCTGCTGCGCATCGCGGCCGGTGCAGCACTCCACGTCGAAGTAAAAGGTATCCCCTCGGGTAAGATTCACCCGGGGCGATACCCCCTTGCGAACCAAGAGGGGCAGACGCTCCTGCTTGTTACCGGCAATCGAGACCGCCACCATGCGGTCATTCCCCTCGGTGTCGATGTTCTCAACGCGGGCGGCGATGCGATAGCGATTGCCGGTCAGGCGCGAGGCATCGCGGCGATACTCGCTGATGTTGAAGCCTCCATCCTCATGGCGGCTCGTGCGCTGTTCCGCCGGATGCGACGAGAAAGCCAGATAGAGCGCTCCCCCCACCAACATAGCTCCCCCGGCGAGCGCTGCGGGTAAGAGAGGAAAAGTCTTATTCTTTTTCTTGCTGTGACGACTTCTTCTTGCCATAAATACTGAAAGATGTTATAGATTCACTCCCAACGCGTTCTGCGCGCGCCCACATAGGCCAACACGATCCCGGCAACGATGTGCGCCAGCAGCACTCCGTTGCAGAGCGCAGCCGGGCTGAACACCGTCTGAACAATGCTGCTGACGGCCTTGTAGACTTCGTTATCTAAGCCGGAGATACTGCCGCTCCAGGCCCAGTAGGCCGAGATAAAGGGCTGGGTGAGGCATTCGATGCTGTCCGGCAGGGCGAGCACCGCCCCCGAAAGCGGCAGTTGGAAGCCCACCAGATAAATGCTGAGCAGCGAGGCCTGCGCGGCTGTCTTGCAATTGGCCGAGATGCCGAGACAGACCGAGGTCATCGCCGCGTTGGCGAGCAGAAGGTAGAAGAGATGGTTGAGCGGGTTGCCGCGCAGGGGCCAGAAGAACTGCACAAAGGCAAACATCCACAGGCTTTGGATGAGCACCAGCACAGTCAGGTAAATCGCCTTGGAGCTGACATAGGCGGCGGGGGAGGCTCCGGCGAATTTTTCCTTCTCCATGATGAGACGCTCGCCGGCAATTTCGGAGGCCGAGTTGTTCGAGCCCATGAGCCCCAGCAAAATAACCTCGAACATGATGATGCCGCTGACGGCGGAGCCCACCTTGGCGCGCACCTCGGCCTGCTCCTGCTGGGCTTGGATTTCCACGGCAATGTCGTTACCCGCGCGGTCGGTCAGCCGCAGCAGTTGCTCCTGCCCCTTGCTTGAGAAAAGGGCCACCAGCACGGGAAACACCACCACCATCGCCAGTTGGAGCAGGAGCTGCGTGCGGTCGCGGAAGAGAATGCTGAAACGCCGCCGCAACATGACGCCCAGCTGCGTCCAAAACCCCGGGGTGGGCTCACCCTCGGAGCCATCACCGTCCGGGGCGGGGGGCTCGACACCCTGCGCAGCAAACTTGGCCACGTAGCACTTCTCCATGGCAGCGTAGTAATCGCTGCGATGCTTGAGCCAGCTTGCCGCCCACTCCTCCGGTGCACGCAGCTGCAGGCGCGGGTACACCTCCTCGACGCCCTCCACCCCAAAGTAATGCGCCATGGTGCGGGGCTCGCCGTGGTAGGCCAGTCGACCGCGCACCAGCACCATGATACTGTCGTAGAGAGCCATTTGCGCCAGGCTGTGCGTCACGGAAATCACGATGCGCCCATCGCGCAGGCTCAGGTCGTGGAGCAGCTCGACAATTTCACGCTCCGAGCGCGGATCCAGCCCGCTGGTCACCTCGTCGCAAAGCAGGATTTTGGGGCGCGACACCAACTCCATCGCCAGCGACAGACGGCGCTTCTGGCCGCCGGAAAGCATCGCCACGCGGCGGTCGGCTATCTCGGCCAGCCCGGTCTCCTCCAACACGCTGTCGATGAGCTCGTTGAGCTCATCCTCGCCGGCCGACACCCGCAAACGCGCCGCATTTTCCACATTCTCATCGACCGTCAACTCCTCGTACGCAATGCTGAACTGCGGCACATAGCCGATT
>JBJEVL010000102.1:0-3100 GCA_051884335.1 Akkermansia sp.
GAATGTGGCCACAGATGAACTTTTTGCGCAAACCACAAAAATTGGTGTTGACCCAACAATTTTTCAAACGCCTCCTGTCGATACCGTGGAAAACCGTTCATAACATCTTTCGCTGATGCCGGGCATGATGCGGATGGGACGCCCGGCGCGCAACAGCGGTCTTGCCGAGGGCTTTCACCGCAACGGGCACCGGATGCCGAGGCGGGCGGGCTTCGCAAGGGCGGGAAGGCTCACCTGCGCGTTATCGTGCACTGCTCTCTCAGATGAGCTTCTTGCGTACACCGCCCGAATGGGTGCTGCTCCGTAAACCTGCGGCGTGATCCTCAACACGCCCCATGACGGCAGCTGCTTCGACTCCCTCCCCCCGAACAACAAGGCACCCGCTGAGACAAAAGACTCAGCGGGTGCCTCGCGTATCAGAAGCACACTCAGCGTGTGCCTCACCTGTCAGAGGCGGGAGTGGGATTTGAACCCACGAATGACGGTTTTGCAAACCGTTGCCTTAGGCCACTTGGCTATCCCGCCGGCATGCAAGCGCCGAAAGGCGGTTGCGGGGAGGATTGTAGCGGATGGAGACCACAGCGTCAAGAGAAAATGAACGATGAACGCGCTTTTTTCGCAGCGCCGCGGCAAAACAGACGGGAAAATCCTTGTTTGTCCCGCCCAGCGCCGACTCAGCGCTGCGCCCAAAGCCCCTTGAGGTAGTTCTCGCCGTCGAACTCGGGGGGCATGGGGGCGGGGCTGAGCTGTGCGCCGGGGATGCCCGCCGCGACGCGGTTGCGAAAGGCGGCGTGGCTGAGTTTGCGGCAGTTGGTGGTGCAGAGCAGCCAGCCGTGCGGCGCCAGACAGGCTGCCGCGCGCGCGACGAGGCGGTCGTAGTCGCTCTCGACCCGCCAGATGCGCCCCTTGGCGTCGCGGGAGAAGGTGGGCGGGTCGAGGATGATGGCGTCGAATCGGCGCCCCTGCCGTTCAAAGCGTTCCAGCCAGTGCAGGGTGTCGCCTTTGCAGAAGTGGTGCTGCGCGGGGTCGATGCCGTTGAGCGCCATGTTTTCGCGGCACCAGCTCAGGCAGGGCTGGGCGAGGTCGAGGGTGGTGGTTTCGGCCCCGGCGAGGGCGGCGCAGACGGAGAAGGCTCCGGTGTAGGCGAAGGTGTTGAGCAGGCGCATGCCGCTGCGGCAGCGGCGCCGCACTTCGGCGCGGTTGAGGCGCTGGTCGAGAAAGAGTCCTTGTGAGTAGCCGGCGCTGAGGTCGAGGAGGTAGGTGATGCCGTTCTCCAGCACGCCGAAGCGCGGCGGCAGCGGCTCGCCGAGGATGTGCCGGGGCGGTAGCTTGGTGTCGTTGTCCAAGCGCTTGAGGTAGACGGGCAGCCGGCAGGCGCGCAGCTGCTCCTCCAGCTCGGCGGGCAGCTCGACATCGCGCAGGGAGACCAGCAGGCGCTCCGCCAGCCGGTCGATGAACACGCCGCGCCACGCCGTGCCGTCCAGCACGCGGTAGGCGTTGGTGTCGGCCGGGACCTCGGCCCGGCGCGCGCAGAGACGTTCGGAGAGGTCGAAATCCATGGTCGCGGAGGGCGGAGGGGATTCAGGCGGCGGCTCGGGCGGCTTTCAGGATGGTGGCCGCCATCGAGGAGAGCGCGTTGGCGCGGGTGCTGGCCAGATGCTCTTTCAGCCCGCATTCGTTGAGCTTGCCGAGGTCAGCCGCCAGAATTTCCGCCGGACTCAGCCCTGAGAGCAGTCGGATGAAGAGGGCGATGAGTCCCTTGGTGATGAGCGAGTCGCTGTCGGCGTGGATGATGAGCAACCCGCCCTGCAGCTCCGTGCCGACCCAAACGCGGCTTTGGCAGCCTTTGATGAGGTTGCTGTTCTTGCGGTATTTCTCGGGCATGGGCGGGAGCTTGCGCCCGAGGGAGATGATGTATTCGTAGCGCTCGGTCCAGTCGTCGAAGACGGCCATATCGTCGAGCAGGTCGCTGATGCGCTCGTCGTAGCTGCTCATGGTCAGAGGGGCGAGAAGAAAAGGGGCGTCAGTGCTGCGCCAGGGTGTAGAGGATGGCTTTTTGCGCGTGCAGGCGGTTTTCGGCCTCGCGGAAGATGGTGGCGGCGTTGCCCTCCAGCACCTCGTCGGTGATTTCGTAGCCGCGGTAGGCAGGCAGGCAGTGCATGACGACATGCCCCGGCGCCGCCACGCTCAGCAGCTCGCGGTTCACTTGGTAGGGGAAGAAGGCTTGTTCTTTGCTGCCCTTCTCTGCCTCCTGCCCCATGGAAATCCAGGTGTCGGTGTTGATGACCATGCAGTCGCGCACGGCCTCGGTGGCATCCGTGGTGCAGATGATGTTCGGGCAGTCGAGCGCGGCGAGTGTCGCGGCGGAGGGCATGGCCTGCTGCGGACCGGCCAGCGCCAGAGTGAAGCCCAGGTGCTTGGCGGCCCACATCCAGCTGCGCCCCATGTTGTTGTCCACATCGCCGAGGAAGGCGATTTTCATGTCCTTCCAGCTGCCGACGCCGTACTGCTCCTCGATGGTGAGCAGGTCGGCCATGATTTGGCAGGGATGCTCCAGATCCGTCAGGGCGTTGATGGTGGGGATGCCGGAGTAGGCGGCAAAGTCCACCACGTCCTGCTGGTCGAAGGTACGGATGACGGCGCCGTGAATCATGCGACCGAGCACGCGCGCGGTGTCTTTGATGGGTTCGCCGCGCCCCAGCTGGATGTCGCGGGTGGAGAGGAACATGGGGCGACCGCCCAGCTCGGAGATGCCCACCTCAAAGGAGACGCGGGTGCGGGTGGAGGATTTGGAGAAGATGAGAGCCCATGTTTGCCCGGCCAGCGGCTGTTCCGCGTGGTGACCGCGCTCGGCTTTCAGACGATGCCCCAGAGCCAGCAGCTCCTGCATTTGGGCGGCGGTCAACTCTTCGATGGAAAGGAGGTTTTTCATAGACAGGTGCCAACAGTTCCGAGAGCAGGAGAATAGCACGGGCGCGCAGCGCTGTAAAGCGGCGATTTCGCCAGCCCGCGCCCGGCGCGGCGGAAAGCGCGTCATATCCCGCAGGCAGGGCAAACGCATTGGGGAATATGACGCGTTATAATGTCATAAAATCAACAA
>JBJEVL010000103.1:0-3092 GCA_051884335.1 Akkermansia sp.
ACAGGCGCATTGCCACAACAAGAAGCGCGGCAGCATCAACGCCTGCTGTGCAACAGGAGGGCACACGAAGGCAAAGATACCCCGAACGGGCGCGCGCAGCACGGTGCGCGCTTCCTGCCCGCTCGCGGGCAGGAAGCGGGGGCGCAAGCGTGGGTTTGAGGCGAGCGTGGGGGTTGTTGTAGGCTTGCAGGTGATGCCATCAACAACCCCGATTCCCCCCTACAGCAAGTGGTACACACCCACCCCTGTCGCCGCCCGTACCGCAACAAGCGCCACCCCCATTGCCCCGGGCGATGTGCTGGCCGATGGTCATGAAAACCGCAACCAGGCGCCCCCCACTCAGGGAACGTCATGGGAGGTGGAGCGCAGCTTCCTGGTGCCGTGGACAACGGATGAGGCGGGCGAGCTCAAAGAGCTGCTCGCCAAGCTGGAGCTGCGCTACCGCGTGGAAGATTGGGGCGAGGTCTTGCTCGATGGAAAGCGTATCATCGACATGACCCCCATGGTCGAGAAACCGACCGGTTCGCATGGTGGGCACAGCGTGTGGACGCGCCGGGTGAACTGCCTGCTCAGTTCCGGGGCGCACACGCTGCTCTTCCGCTATACCAACATCGCCATGGATAACCCCAACAACAACCAAATCATTTTTGAGTACGACTACCGCGTGGTGGCGTTGGAACCCGGCGGTGTGCCCATGCCCGAGATGTGCGATTGTGCGGGCGATACTTGCAGCCTGGAGGGCGGTTTCCCCGCTGCGGCAGCTCAGGCCGAGGGCGACGGAGAGGAGGAGGGCAACAACTCGCCGTCCGGCAGCGTGCCGAGCGACAGCTCATCGGCGGGTAGCTCCGTGCAGCGCGGGCTGGGCGATGATTACGCGTATTGGAGCTGCAACATGGGCACCCTGCGCGGCTTGGGCGCCCTGCTCACCGGGCACCTGCAGCTCCGCGCTGCCACGGCCGGCGCGGATCTGGCCTCGCCGGCAGCCTTGGCATTCGAGCACCCGCTGGCCGCGCAGCTGCGGCTCCCGGCCGGCGGTATCGTGCCGGGCGCCCGGCTCGAGCTGCAATTCGGGCAGCGCGTCATCGCCCTGCGCTACTACAGCGACGGGGTCTTGGCTCCCATCGGGGTCGACTCCGCCGGCGGGGGCGTGGCCACGCTCCTGCACGATGAGGATGAACGCGTTGTGGCGATGCGCTGGCAGGACGGCAGCGAGGCTCAGTGGCAGTTCGATGCCGCCACCGGGGAGCTGCAGGCCTACACCGCACCCAACGGGGTGTGCCTCTCGCCCATTCCCGAGCTGCTGAGCGTGCGTCGCAGCGCCGACGGGCGCTACATCCGCCAAATCGAAAGCCCCTGGGATGGGCTGGCTGACATCGGCAACATCACGAGCGAGGGCTACACCATCAGCCTCTACACGCCCGCCCGCATCACGGGACACGATGCCGATGGCTACGCCATCCCCGAGCCCGGCAGCGCCTACAAAAGCTTTGTGGTGCGCTACGCGGCAGGCGAGCTGAGCATCAGCGAGCAGAGCCCCGAGCACCCCGAATACCGCTGCGCCTGGTCGCAAGGGGACGGTGGCGCCTGGTGCATGAGCGAAGGCTCGGGGGAAGAGGCCGTCGTGACAGAACGCAGCCTGAGCACGCCGGAGAGCGCCGACACAGGCGCTTATGCCGTGCGGCAGCGCATCACCACACAGCGCCGCGGCAGCGCGGTAGCATCCTGTGTCTGCGAGCTGTTTCAGGAATCGCCCATGGGACCTCTGGTGCTGACGCGGGTGGAGGGCTACGGCTCGGATGCCGCCCGAACCACACAGTTTGAATATGATGCCGTGGGCAACTGCACCGCTCAGGTCGCACCCGGCGGGCACCGCACCGAGTATGCCTACGACAGCACGGGGCGGTTGACGCGTCAAAGCGAGCCCTGGCACGGGGACGCAGGCACCCTCATCACCTACTTCTACTACAGCGAAGGCGAGGGCAGCTCCTACCGCGACACACCCTCCGCGCAGGCGGTATGGTTGAGCCCGGCAGGTGGAGAGCTCATGCAGCTCCTTCGCCGCGAGCGCTACCTGCGCAGCGAGCAAGACGGCGTGCGGCGCGAGGAGCTCCGCCGCAGCGCCACGGGAGCTGCGCAAGAACGCCTGAGCATCACCGAGCGCTGGATCGAGAGCGCCGAAAACCCCTTAGCGCGCGGGCGGCTGCGCCTCACGCAAGGCGAGGATGGCGTGCAAACGCACTATAGCTACGCCGCCACCGCGCAGCACGGTGCGCTCTACAGCATGATTCGCGAAACGAAGGTAGCGGGAGCCGCCGTGCCGGGGCAAAGCCGCCGCCGGGTAGCATACATCGGCGCGGCGGGCAACACTCTGCGCGAAGAAGAATACCTCTTGCTGAGCGATGGCGCAACCTGGGCGCTGCTTTCCGGCGCCACCCACAGCTACGACACCCAAAACCGCCGCATCGGCACGCAGCGCGACAACGGGCGCAACAGCAGCCGCACCCTGAACTGCACCGGCGCCCCGCTGCGCGAAACCGATGAAAACGGCATCACCACCACCTACAGCTACGACAGCGCGCGGCAACTCATCGAAAGCACCCGCGCCGCCGTCTACGAAGGCGAGCGCTGCATCACCCCCGAAACCATCACCGGCTACACCCGCGATGCCGCCGGGCGCATCCTGAGCGAGCGGCGCGACATCGGCCCCCTGATCAGCATCCGCACCACACAATACGACCTGCTCGGGCGCCCCATCGCCCAAACAGACGAACTCGGGCGCACCACCACGACCACCTACAGCGCCGATGGCCTCACCACCTGCGTCACCACCCCCGCCGGTGCGACCCTCATCACCGAGCAGCACGCCGACGGCAGCCTCGCGCGACGCCACGGCAGCGCGCAACGCGAGCAGCGCTACGTCTACGGGATGCAGGAAGGCTGCCTGAGCGAGAGCATCCGGGATGGCACCACCCTGCTCAGCCAACGCCTCAGCGACGGCTTCGGGCAAATCGTGGCGGAAATCGCCCCCACCACGCTGAGCAACACCTCTATCTGCACCCGCAGCAGCTACAATGCGCGCGGTCAGCTCATCC
>JBJEVL010000104.1:0-13858 GCA_051884335.1 Akkermansia sp.
CGCGGCCGTCTTGATGCGGCCCTGGAAGTGGTCGTCGAGGTACCGCAGGCGCTGCACGTTCGTGTCGAACACCGTCACGTCGGCGCCCATGCCGACGGCGATCACCGCGGCATTGGCACCGGCGACACCGCCGCCGATCACCGTGACGCGCGCGGGGCGCGTGCGCACCGGCAACAGCGGCGATGAGGACTTCCTCTGCATGTTGCTGCCGTCGCCGCAGCTCGCGCGGCAGCTGACGGCCGACGGCCTGTCCTCCTACACCGGCAAAGAGCTCAAAAAATGGGCCGAGTCCTACGACCGCGCCCCGCTGCAAGCCCTCGCCGATGCCGCCCGCAGCGCGTGAGCGGGGGGAAAGCGTCGGCGACAACGGAACAATCCCTTTCCTGACTATGCTCGAATACATCGAAGGTAATCTATTTGAGAGCCCTGCGCAGGTGATTGTCAATACTGTGAATACGGTCGGCGTGATGGGCAAGGGGATTGCCCTTGCGTTTAAGAAACGCTACCCCGCTATGTTTGAACAGTATAAGGCGGCTTGCGACAGGCATGCGTTGGAGATAGGGAAGCTCATGCTCTATTATGCGGATGATTATTGGGTGTTGCTTTTTCCGACCAAGAAAAATTGGCGAAATCCCTCGAAATTGGAATATATCGAGCAAGGATTGCAAAAGTTCGTCGCAAGCTATGCGGAAAAGCACATTACATCCGTTGCTTTCCCTCGATTGGGGTGTGGAAACGGAGCTTTGGATTGGAATGAGGTGAAGCCGCTGATGGAGAAATACCTCAAGGGTTTGCCGATTCCCGTTTATATTTATATCGGAGAGAATCCGGATCTGCCTCCCGAACATCAGAATGTGCAACAAACGCTTGAATGGCTGCGCGAGCATGCCAAGGATATGTCATTTGCCGGCGTGTATGATGACCTCCGAGCTGTGTCTTCTGACGGTCCGTATTCATTCATGCATGACGACGTGAGTTGGGAAATGAGGTGTGGTCAGGAGCTGTCGTTTACCTCTGCTGCGTTAGGGGGAAAGTTGGTGCGCATGCCGGTGAAGAAATTGGAGGAAACCTGGGATCGATTGAAAACGCGGGGAGTGTTGAGACCCGCCGCGATGCAGGAGGGGTTGCTGTGTTCTGTGTTGCTGTCTTTGCACTATTTGTCGCCCGTGAGGGTATGGGATGCAGAGCAGAGGGCGATGGTAGCCGGATATCAGCTCAATGAGGGCATAGGTCGAGTGAAGAGATACGTCTGACGATGGAATACGCGGATATTATCAGCCAAAATCGGAAATATTGTTCCGAACACCCTAATTGGACGAAATATGCATTTCATTTGACGGATGTTGGCAATGCTGTCAGCATCTTAGAATGCGGGAAGATGTACAGCCGCCTTGAGGCGGTCGGTAAACGCCTGATGAAGAACGATAATGCCAGCCGGCAGGTGATCGATATCACAGCCTTATCGGTGCAAGCCGGTGTGCGTTTTTACTTCCGTCCTCTGACACCGACGCAGTATCACAATGAGGGGTATAAACATCCGGACGTGCGTTATCAAGGTGATGACAGAGCGAATATTCCGGTGCCGGTGTTTTTTTTGTTTGATTTGGAGACTCTCCTTCAGATGCCGTCCGTGTACTTCTCGAAAGAATCGCTGGCGAAGTCTCAGGCTGTTCGGATGCAGGGGGCAGAGGAGTTTGCGCGTTTGCCTTTCTCCTCGATATACAATAATCAGTGGGACATGCTGATGGAGACAAAGTCCTACCGACATGCCGAAATTGTCGCGAAAAGTCCGTTTCCCGTAGACTCATGCCTGCGTTATATTTTCTGCCGAACGAAGCTTGAGCGCTTGACATTACTGAACTTGCTTCGGGAAAAAGCCCCTATCGCCTATGAGCAATATCGAGGTAAGGTCTTTATCCCTCAGGATAGAAAAGAGCTGTATTACAACAACGGGTTTTATGTCTCGGAATGTCGTTATCAGCATGGGGAGATTACCTTGAGTATTCAGGTGACGCGCGATGCTCGGGCTTACTGCTGCCGGCAGAGAAGGGGGGCTTGCTCGGGGAAGCTTTTGTCCCCATTGCGGGGCAAGCTGAGGTTGCAATGGTACGGGAATCGGAAGAAACTGGAGGAACTCCCCATTGATTTTCAGTGGACTATGGATTCCAGTGCCGGGAAGGGTGTTGTGTTTACGGGTTTGCCGGAAGTGGATGGTGCCGATTCTCTCCGAATGGAGGTTTCCATCGAGGAGAGTCTTCTGTGTTGTCTCTACCAGCCATTGGGGGAGGCGGGCGGCATTTTTTGAGGAGCGCGGAGATTGCGCAGGAAAAAGCCCGCACAGGACGCAAAATGAGCGTGACAAATGGGTGCGATGTGATTTAATGACGCCATATGCACTATACCCCGTACACTTTGTACCCTGTCGGCGCCCTGAGCGCCCGCGCTGCCGCCCAACCCCGCGAGGGCGTTTTGCTGCGTGGTGACAATGGCGGGTATGCCTGTTTGCAGGCATGGCCGGAGCTGGGCGATGCTCCGCTGGAGTACGAGCTGGATGCCCTGCGCGACGGAACCCCGCTGCGCTTGGGTGAGCGCGCGCTCAAGTGCATGGAGCTCGACGGCGAGGCCCGCGCCAAGGGGGTCAGCCTGTTCGAGGGGCTGCGCGTGCCCCGCAGCCACGCTACCCTCACCGTCAGTGCCACGCCCTCGCAGGTGTACTGCCTGCACCAAAAAGGCTTCCGCGTGGGCAAAATCAAGGTGATTCCCAAGATTGCCTCCACGGTGGAGCGTTTGGTCAATCTGGCCGCCATGGTGCCGGACTGGAAGTGGCGCGTGGATTTTAACTGCACCCTCTCGCCCGAGGCGGCGCTGAAGTTCTGGGACACGCTCTCGGATGCCATGAAGGAGCGCATCGACTTTATCGAGGATCCCTGCGCCTACGATGTGAACGTGTGGCAGAAGTTGCAGGACGCCGGCATGCCGCTGGGCTATGACATGCCTGTGGCCGAGGGCAGCAGCATCCCCACGCGCACCAGCAAGCCCATGATGCGCATCGTGAAACCCGCGCATCACCACAGCACCACGGGCATGCCCATCTTCACCAGCTACATGGATCACCCGCTGGGGCAGTGTTGGGCGGCTTACAATGCAGCTCTGTACTACACTGACAAGCCCGAGAGCGAGGTGCCCCTCTGCGGCCTGGTGACGCAGCACATCTTCAAGCCCAATGCCTTTGCCGAGGAGCTGGGGATGGATGTGACGCCCGAGTTCCGTATCCCCTCCGGCACGGGGCTCGGCTTCGACAAGCTGCTGGCGGCGCTGCCGTGGAAGAAGCTCTGAGTGTTTTTGCCTGTTGTATTCGGAACGGCGGCGTGCTTGGCGCCGCCGTGTCCGTGTTGTTAGCTGCATGATGTCGGAGCCGCTGATCAGTGTTATTGTGCCGGTGTACAAGGTGGAGCCCTATTTGCGGGCTGCGCTGGACTCGCTCGTGCAGCAGACGCTGACGGACTGGGAGGCGGTTTGCGTGGATGACGGCTCACCGGATGCCTCGGGCGCTATTCTCGATGAGTACGCACAGGCTGATTCTCGTTTCCGCGTGATTCACCAGGCGAACGGTGGGGTTTCGCGCGCGCGCAACGTGGCCTTGGATGCGGCTCGGGGGCGCTATGTGACCATGATGGATCCCGACGATACCCTGCCGCCGCAGGCGCTGGAGGCGCTGTATCGACCGATGCGGGACGATCCGGCTCTTGAAATCGTCTTGGGGGGATACTTATGCCTTTCTGATGGTACAACGCGGCCGGGCGCCGCACTGAACAAGGGAGCTGAGGCGTTCGAGGGGAAGGTGTGTGATCGGGCCTGGATTGCAGCGCATTCTCCGGGGTTTTCTTGGGGTAAGTTGATCCTTCGATCGCTGCTTGAAGAACATTCCTTTCGTTTTGATACCTCCTACAGCCATGGAGAGGACATGTGCTTTTACATGGGGCTCTTCATGGTTGCCCGGCGCTTCTATGTGATCCGGGATGTTGTTTATTGCTATCGCGTGCGTTTGGCTTCAGCCACGCAAGCATTTCATTCGGGGATAGAAAGCCCGCAGACCTATTTGCATTATTGTTCCACTCCGGAGTTGATCGCGCAGATTCCCGCATCGTGGTCTCCTGATGAGCGTCGGCGTTACGCGCAGAGTTTGGTATTCGTCTTTTGGTACCAATGGGCGTACTTGCTGCGTTCCGTTGCACACATCGGTCGCCTGATGCTTTTTCTTCGGGTCGCTTTGGGCAGCGCATATCGGTGTGCTGTTCTGGCGCGTCCTTTGTTAGGCCGGAGGGAATGGCTTGCGACAGCCTCTTGTTGCGAGGGGAAGGCACTTCGGGATGTTCCTGTATGGTGTCGCACCCCCGTGAGGACATTGATGTATCATTTGCTTCGGACGCTGAAGTACAAGATCGTGCATTGAGCTGTTGGGGGCTGAAGAGCTGTGAGTGTCTTTCCGTATGCGGAGCCGGCGCAGGATCGGAGGATTTTGATCAGCACTTCCGTTCGTAGAGCCGAGCGGCGTTGAGGATGACGAGCAGGGAACCGGCATTGTGCACCAGCGCGCCGCTGACCGGGCCGAGCAGCCCCGCCAGACTGAGCGCGATGGCGATGAAATTGAGCAGCAGCGAAGCCGCGATGCCGAGGCGGATGGTGCGCAGGGTTGCCCGGGAGAGGCGCAGCAGGTAGGGCAGGAGGCTGAGCTCGTTGTGCATGAGCGCCACATCGGCGGTCTCGGTGGCCAGCTCCGTGTCCGGGCGGCTGACGGCGATGCCGACATCTGCCTGTTTGAGCGCCGGGGTATCGTTGATGCCGTCGCCCACCATGGCGATGAGGTGCCCCTCGGACTGCCGGCGGGCAATCAGCGCGCACTTGTCCTCGGGCAGCAGGTCGGCATGCAGCTCCAGGTCGGCGGGCAGTCCGTCAGCCAAGTGTTCCGCCGCCTGTCGCTTGTCGCCCGTCAGCAGCAGGAGACGCCGCTCGCTCAGCTCGCGGAGCACATCGGGCGCCTCCGAGCGCAGGGTGTCGCTGAGCCCGATGATGCCGAGCAGGGTGGATTCCCGCGCCAGCAGCATGGTGCTCATGCCCTGCCCGCGCAGGGCGCGCAGCTGCTCCGCCGCTGCGGTATCGAGGCGCAGCCCGCCGTGCGTGCACACCCATTCCTCCCGCCCGCAGAGGTAGCGCTGCCCGCCGATGCTGCCGCTGACACCGCGCCCCGTGTGGCTGCGGAACCCGCTGACGGCAGGGAGCGGCACCGCGCTGCCGCACGCGCGCACCACGGCTCGCGCCAGCGGATGCTCGCTGTGTGCTTCCAGCGCCGCCGCCAGCGTGAGCAGCTCCTGCGCGCTGCTCGCCGGGCTCGGGTGCAGCGCGGCGAGCTCGGGGCGACCGTGGGTGAGGGTGCCGGTTTTATCGAAAGCCAGCGTGTCCGTGCGGGCGAGGCATTCGAGCGCCTCCCCGCTCTTGATGATAACGCCCTTTCGCGCAGCCTGACCGATGGCGGCCATCATGGCGGTCGGCGTGGCGAGCACCAGCGCACAGGGGCAAAAGACAATGAGCACCGTGACGGCGCGCAACAGCGCGTCCTCGATTCCCGCGAGGCGCAGCACCCCGTAGCCGCAGAGCGCCAGCCCCATGGAAATCGGCACGAGGTACTGCGCCCAGCGATCTGCCTCGCGCTGGATGGGCGCGGGCTTCTCCCCCGCCTCGCGCACCAGGCGGATGAGCCGTTGCAGGGCGGTGTCGCTCCCCTCGCGGGTGGCGCGCAGCTCCACACAGCCGGCCAGGTTGAGCGCCCCGGCGAAGAGCGTATCCCCCTCGCCGCAGGGCTTGGGCAGCGGCTCCCCCGTGAGCAGGGAGCAGTCCACATCGCTGCAGCCGCTGAGCACCGTCCCGTCGGCAGGGATGCGCTCCCCGGGCAGGATGCGCAGGCGGTCGCCGACCCGCACCTCACGCGCCGCCACAAGGCGCTCGCCCTCCGGAGTCAGCAGCCGTGCCTGCGCGGGCGCCAGCTCCATCAGCCTCCTCAGCCCCCGCTTGGCCCGAGCCACGCTGCCGTGCTCCGCCGCCTCCCCCAAAGCCATGATGAAGGCGCATTCCCCCGCGGCGAAGAGCTCGCCGATGGCGATGGCCGCCGCCATGGCCACCGTGATGAGCAGCGCCGAGCTGATGCGTCGCCGGACGATGAGTTGCTCGAGCGCCTCGCGGGCAATGGGCAGGCCGGAGATAATGACGCTCCCCCACGCCCATGCCTCCCAAGCATCTCCCCCCAGCAGCATGCCCGCGCCTGCCACTGCCAGAAACAGCCCCGAGACGACCAGCGCCGATCGAGACTCCATCCATTCCTCGATTGATGATTGCATAGTTGAATAATGGTTGAAATGTTGTTCGCCAAGTTACCCCCGTGTGGGAAGGGACGGGAGAAAGAGAAAATTATTCGTCCGTGTGCTCCAAGCCTAGGTCCAGAATGCGCACCACATGGTCATCAGCCAGGCTGTAGTAAATGTTCTTGCCGTCGCGGCGCGCGCGCACCAGCCGACTCTGGCGCAGGATTTTGAGTTGGTGCGAGACGGCCGGTGCACTCATGCGGAGCAGCTCCGCCAGATGCGTGACGCAGAGCTCGCCCCGGTGCAGCGCCCAAAGCACCTTGAGCCGCGAGCTGTCGCCGAACACCTTGAAGAAATCGGCCAAATCGCAGATGTCCTCATCGGGCAACAGTTCCTCGGGCGTGACTTGGGTATGGCGGCACATGTCAGTTCAATAATTGCTTGTTTGTTTAATAGTTCAGGATGAGCGCTGCTGCAAGGGTTTGTTGTGTCATCAAAAGCCGGATGTCCCCCCACAGGGAACATCCGGCGGCAACATCGCTTGCGAAAAGCCTTAGCTGTAGGCGGATTCGACGCGGGAAGCGACATCCTTGTAGCCGTAGTCCACCTCGTAGATGACCTTGAAGTTTTCGAGGGCTTTTTCCTTGTTGCCCGCTTCGTCGCAGAGCAGGCCGATCATGTAGTGGAGCTCCTTCTTGGTCTCGTCCATGACCTGCAGTTCGTTGTTGGCCTCCTCGAGCTGGCGGATGGCCATGTCGATCATCTTCTTGGCGTGGTAGCACTTGCCGAGCATGAGCATGGCCTTGATGCGCAGGTTGGGGTTGGTGCGGGCGCGCTGCAGGGCGGGGATAGCCTCGGAGAAGTGCTCGGCGTCGAAGAGCGCCTGACCGTACTTGAACTGCAGCTGGGCATCGGTGGGGTTGGCCTCCACGCGCGCCTTAGCATCGGCCACCACCGCCTCGGCGATCTCCTTCTTGCGGTTGGCGAGGGCGGCCTTGGCCTCCTCGTTGTTCGGGTCGGCGGCCAGCACCTGCTCGTAGTAAGCCAGCTCGGCCTCCATGGCTTTTTCATGCATCTCCATGGCCTTGTCGTTGATGGAAACATCGGCGCTGCCGCCCAGCTGGAAGGCGTAGGCGTAGAAGGAGTAGGCATTGGCGTAGTCCTCCATCTGCTCGTAGCAGGAGGCGATGTCGCGCACGACCTGCAGGTTGGTGTTGTCGGCGGCGTACTGCTCGGAGAGCTGGGCGAGACGCGCCTCGAGCTCCGCACCCGTCAGACCCACCTTGTCCGCGCTCTCCAGCGCGGCGGTGGCGCCGGCGTTCTTCATCTTGGTGCGGAAGTCGCCCTTGCCCTCCCAGTTGCCCTGCTTCATGGAGGCGCGGGCGGAGCAGTCCTTCTCGCCGCGCATGGCGATGGGGTCGGTGCGGTCGATAGCCAGCACGCGGCGGTAGGCATCGGCAGCCTGGGAAAACTGCTCATGCTTGATGTAGTGGTTGGCCAGCATGTGCAGGTGCTTCTTCGGGTTGGGCTGTCCCTGGCAAATGGTCTCCAGCGCAAAGGCGGCCATGTCGTGCAGCCCCAAATCATTGGCGGCGGCAAAGAGGGTCTCGTTGGCGCTGACGGAGTAGGGATCCTTTTCCAGCTCGTCCTCCACGGCTGCCAGCGTTTCTTCGGGATTTTTGCGCGAGGTGGTCAGGCGCATGCCGCCGAAGAGCGAGGTGCGCTTGCCGGCATCGGGTGCCGATTTGACTTCGCAGGCGCGCAGCACCTTGCGTCCCTCCAGAAAGCCCGGGGCGCGCTTGATGATGGTGCGCAGAATACTGACGGCGTACTTATAGTTGCGGGTTTGAACAGCCTGCTGAGCCTTGACCCACAGACCGCGGAGGTCGGCGGGAAGCTCGCGTTCGGTGATGATGGTAATCATGGCGAGTGAGGAAAAGAGAACCGGACAGAAGAACGTGCCGACACGGTGTGGCGGCGTTCTCCTCTTTCTAGCACATTCCCCCGGCGATTTCAACCTTGTTTTTTGAAAAAAATATGGCAGAATTCGCCTGCAATGCGTACGGATGCTCTCCTGAGCCGCTATGGCTACTGTTCGCGCCGCGAATGCGCCGCATGGCTGGCGCAGGGGCGGGTGTTGTTCCGCGGCGAGCCCGTGCGGCGCGCCAACGCCCCGGTGGAGCCGGCGGAGGTGTTGGTGGACGGCGAGCCCGTCCCCTTCGTCAACGGTCTGTATGTGGCCTTCAACAAGCCGCTCGGCTGCACTTGCAGCCATCGCGAGGCGGGGGAACTCGTGTACGATTGGCTCCCGCCGCAGTGGCTGGCGCGCAAGCCCGCCGTGAACACGGTCGGACGGCTGGACAAGGAGACGAGCGGCCTGCTGCTGCTGACGGATGACGGCGCTTTCGAGCACGCCATGTGCAGCCCGCGCCGGCATGTGCCCAAGGAATATTTTTTCCGCACGGAGACCCCGGTGCCCCCTGCGGCGGCGGAGCTGTTCGCTGCGGGGACGCTGATGCTCGAGGGCGAGCGCACGCCCTGCCTGCCGGCAGAGCTGCGCCTGACGGGGGACTGCGAGGGCTTTCTGACGCTGCACGAGGGGCGCTACCACCAAGTGCGCCGCATGCTCGCGGCGGTGGGCGCTCCCGTGGCGGCGCTGGAGCGACGCGCCATCGGCCCGCTGCGCTTGGAGAATCTCGGCTTGGCTCCGGGGGCGTGGTGCGCCATCGACCCGGCGCTGTTGGTGGCGAACAAGGGCTGAATCATGGGTGGGGACGAGCCGATTGCCGTCGAGGCGGATTTCCGCATTCTCTACGAGGATGAGGAGGTGCTGGCGGTGGACAAGGCCGCCCCCCTGCTGATGCACCCGACGGGGCCGAAGCCGGAGCCGACGCTGTGGCACGGGTTGCGCGAGCTGCTGTCCTATGAGTTGACGACGGGCGGGCAGCTCTCGCTCATCAACCGCTTGGATCGCGAGACGAGCGGCATCGTGCTGGTGGCCAAGACGTCGGAGGCGGCGCGCGAGCTGGGGCGGGCGATGATGGAGCGCCGCCTGCACAAGGAGTACCTCGCTCTGGTGCGCGGCTGCCCGCCGTGGGAGAGTGCCCTCTGCGCCGAGCCCATCGGGCGCATGGAGGAGGTGGCGCCCACCCGTGTGCATGTGCGGCAGTGCTGTCGCCCCGACGGCAAGCCCTGCCGCACGCGCTTTGAATGCCTGCGCCGCCTGCCGCAGCGCGGTTGGGCGCTGCTGCGCTGCCTGCCGGAGACAGGGCGCATGCACCAAATCCGCGTGCATGCGGAGCATCTGGGCTTCCCCCTCGTGGGCGACAAGATTTACGGCGGTCGCGAGCAGGATTACCTCGATTTTATCGCGGACGGGTGGACGCCGGAGCTGGCGGAGCGCCTGCTGCTGCCCCGCCACGCGCTGCACGCCTCGCGGCTGTGCTTCCCGCGGGGCGGGCGCATGCTCTGCGTGGAATCGCCCCTGCCGCCCGACATGGCGCGGCTTTTGCGTTGATTTCCGCCGGGCAGGGGGGTAGAATAACCGGCGTTATGAGTAGCGCCAAAAATGAATTGCTGGAGATTCTCCTCGCCAAGTCCATCAAGACCGGTCATTTTATCCTTGCCTCGGGCAAGGAGAGCGATTTGTACTGCGACTGCCGCGTCACCACGCTCGACGCCAAGGGCGCCAACCTCATCGGTGAGCTGGGCTGGAAGCTTGTGCAGGAGGAAATCCTGCCCCGCTTTCCCGAGGCCTGCGCCATCGGCGGCATGACCATGGGCGCGGATCCCATCGCCCTGGCCATCGGCATGTACAGCGCGAGCGCCGCTCAGCCGCTCAAGGTGTTCACCGTGCGCAAGGAGGCCAAGGACCACGGGCGCGGCAAGCGCATTGAGGGCAATTTCGAGGCCGGGCAGCAGATCATCGTGGTTGACGATGTCATCACCACGGGCGGCTCCACCCTCAAGGCGATCGATGCCATCGAGGCAGAGGGCGGCAAGGTGGTGGCGGCGCTGGTGCTGGTCGATCGCGAGGAGGGAGGCCGCGAGGCGATTGAGGGGCGCGGCGTGCCCGTGTTCCCGCTCTTCACGCGCGGCAGCATTTTCGGGAATCGCTGAGCCATGCTGCCGCTGATTGCCGGGATTGAGGGGCTCGCCCTCACTGAGCGCGAGCGCGCCCTCTTCGCGCGCCTGCAGCCCGCCGGCTACATCCTCTTCTCGCGCAATGTGGCGGATGAGGAGCAGGTGCGCGAGCTGACGGACGAACTGCGCCGCCTGACCGAGGGGCCGGATGCACCCGTGATTGCCGTCGATCAGGAGGGCGGACGCGTGGTGCGCACCGCCGCGCTGGGGCTGCATCTGCCCTCGGCGGCGGCGCTGGCGGCGGCGGGAGATGTGCACCTGATCCGCCAAGCGGCGCTCTACAACGCCGCAGGGCTGCACTCGCTGGGCATCAACACGGTGCTGGCCCCCGTGCTCGACATCGCGAGCCCGCATGCCAACGCACTCCCCGGTCGCTGCTGGGGCAGCGATGCGCCGTCCGTGCTGGAGCGGGCAGGGGAGTGGAACCGCACCGTCAGCCGCCGCTGCATCGCCACCTGCGGCAAGCATTTCCCCGGCATGGGCGCCGCGCAGTGCGACCCGCACCTCGATTTGCCCGTGCTGCACGGCGATGCCGACTCTTTCTTGGCAGAGGCGGCGCTGCCCTTCCTCGCGCTGATGCCCGAGCTGCCCTCGCTCATGGTGGCGCACCTGCTCATCCCCGAGATGGATGCCGAGCTGCCTTCCTCGCTCTCCCCGGCGATGATCCGCGATTTCCTGCGCCTGCGCCTGGGCTACGAGGGGGTGGTGTTCACGGATGATCTCTGCATGGGCGCCATCGCGGGGCGCTACACGCCCGAACAGTCGGTGCCGCTGGCGCTGCGCGCGGGCTGCGATCTGCCCCTCCTGTGCCACCATGCCTGCGACCATCTGGAGGCGGTGGCGGCGGCGGTGGCAGCCGAAGTGCCGCCGGAGCTGCTGGCAGAATCGGCCGAGCGCGTGGCGCGCTTTCGCCTGCACCTGTATTCCGAGCGCCCCATGCCTTTCATCGGCTGGCGCGAGTACCTGCAGCACTGCGCTGAGTTCTGCGCGCGGGTGCCCGAGCCGACGGCTGCCCTGCCGGAATCGGCGGTGCAGCGCTACTGAACAGCCCTGCTGCCCCGCCGCGGGCAGGTTGGGTCTGACCTCTTGTTGCTTTTGGGAAAAAAGAAGCGTGTTGCACTACATGTTGTGGCATTGTTCAAAAATGGCAACAAAATATAGTGGAAAGAAAATTTCACTTTCTGTTTTTTTTCCTTGCCGAGTCGTGCGCTGCATGCTACATTGAGCATGTTCCTGCTCGCTTCGGAGCAGACGAGGAACCCCGTGTGTCCGCGCTGTGTTGCCCCTTGCGGCAATGCCCGTGTTCGGCGCGCGCCGTGTTCCCGAACCCGTTTCCATCAACCTTACTACATCGCCATGCCGGAAATTATCAAACGCAACGGAAAACGTGAGCGCTTCGAGGCCTACAAAGTGCAGCAGGCCATCGAGAAGGCCTACCACTCCACCCATGAGGACTACAACCCCCTCGTCTATGCCAACGTGCTCGATGCGCTGGCGAAGGAGGAGTACCTGCCCGTTGAAAAGGTGCAGGACATCATCGAAAAGGAGCTCATGAAGGCGGGTTCGTTTGAGACGGCGCGCAGCTTCATCAAGTACCGCTTCCTGCACAAGCTGCAGCGCGAGCAGATCGCCGGCATGTACCAGGGCAACACCTGGGTGGACTGCCGGCAGACCATCGAGGAGTACATCGGCAACACCGATTGGCGCATCAAGGCCAATTCCAACACCACCTACTCCAACGCCGGGCTGGTCAACAACACGGCGGGCAAGGTGATCGCCAACTACTGGCTCGACCAGGTCTACTCGCCCGAGGAGGGCGCTGCCCACCGCAACGGCGACTACCACATCCACGACCTCGACTGCCTGACCGGCTACTGCGCGGGCTGGAGCCTGCGCAACCTGCTCAACGAGGGCTTCAACGGCGTGCGCAGCCGCGTCAACAGCCGCCCGCCCAAGCACTTCCGCGAGGCGCTGGGGCAGATGGCCAACTTCCTGGGCATTCTGCAGAGCGAGTGGGCCGGCGCGCAAGCCTTCTCCTCCTTCGACACCTACCTCTCCCCCTACCTCTTCAAGGATCAGCTCTCCTTCGATGATGTCAAGAAGGCGCTGCGCAGCTTCGTGTACAACCTCAACGTGCCGAGCCGCTGGGGGCAGAGCCCCTTCACCAATGTGACCATCGACTGGACCGTGCCGCGCGACCTGCGCGAGCAGACTCCCTACAGCGGCGGCTCCCACATCTTCGAGGGGCTGCACGACGAGCATCTGCTGGCGCTGGCCAAGGAACGCGGGGTGGAGGAGCTGACGGAGCTGACCTACAAGCACTTCCAGCCCGAGATGAAGGTGATTCAGCGCGCCTTCTACGAGGTGCTGACCGAGGGCGACAGCACCGGGCAGCCCTTCACCTTCCCCATCCCCACCGTCAACATCACCGAGGACTTCGACTGGGAAGGGGAGAATGTGCCGCTGCTCTTTGAGAACGCCGCCAAGATCGGCTCCTCGTACTTCCAGAACTTCATCGGCTCGCAGTACACCTACGACGAGAACGGCAACAAAATCATCGACGAAGCCGCCTACAAGCCCGACGCCGTGCGCTCCATGTGCTGCCGCCTGCAGCTCGACCTGCGCGAGCTGCTCAAGCGCGGCGGCGGTCTCTTCGGCTCGGCGGAGATGACGGGCTCCATCGGCGTGGTCACCATCAACATGGCGCGTCTGGGCTACCTCTACAAGGGCAACCGCAACCTGCTCTACAGCAAATTGGGCGAACTGATGGATCTGGCCAAGAACACGCTGGAGAAGAAGCGCGTGTTCATCAACAAGCTCTACGAGCGCGGCCTCTACCCCTACACCAAGCGCTACCTGCCGCACCTGCGCAACCACTTCTCCACCATCGGCCTCAACGGCGTCAACGAGATGCTGCGCAACTTCTCCGGCGACACCATGAACACCGCCACGCCCGAGGGTATCGCCTTTGCCGAGGATGTGCTGCACTACATGCGCGAGCGCATCCGCGGCTACCAGGAAGAAACCGGCAACCTCTACAACCTGGAGGCCACGCCGGCCGAGGGCACCACGCACCGCTTCGCCCGCGAAGACCTCAAGCGCTACCCCGACATCATCCAATCCGGCTCGCCGGGGCACCGCTACTACACCAACAGCTCGCAGCTGCCCGCCGGCTACACCCACGACCTCTTCAAGGCGCTCAAGATGCAGGACAAGCTGCAGTGCTGCTACACGGGCGGCACCGTCTTCCACATGTACATGAGCGAGGCGATCTCCTCCCCCGAGGCCTGCCGCGACATCGTGCGCAAGGTGCTGACCAACTTCAAGATGCCCTACATCACCGTCACGCCGCTCTTCTC
>JBJEVL010000105.1:0-3081 GCA_051884335.1 Akkermansia sp.
ACCATGTGAAGCGCTTCCACGACTACGCGGCGTTGCAGGAGGAGATGGGGCACCGCTCGGCTGCGCAGCTGCGCACGCGCTACCTGAGCATGAGGGGCATCACCGCCGCGAACGCCGCCGCTTTTTGGAACAGCCCGGCGCTGCGCCCCAGAGCACAGGCGAGCCGCTGAGCACCCCGAGCCCCCTGCCGCGCGGTGGGGCGTGCACGATGTCCGCGTGGGCAGGGGCGCGGCTCACGGCGGGCGTCGGAAAACAGTCCTGCGCGGCATCTACCCGTTATTTCGGCTTGACGGATGCCGCGGAATGCGGTACAAAAATCCCGCTTCCGGCTGCGGCGCTGCCGCATGATCGGGGGCGTGATCCCTCCAACAACACTTTTCCCGCTCCCCTATGGCGGATACAGGGCGTTTCGGTGCAGCGCTGTCGCTGCGCGTCCGGTGGACCTCATGCGGGGCGGGGTGCTACCCCCATGAATGACCAACCGAACTATCCGAAGAGTAAGAATATCGTGTTTAACCCGAAGTGGGCGGCGTTTCGCCTGAGTATCTACCGCGGGAGCTCTTACTTCTGCCGCTACTACGGGCTGCGCCGCTACAAGGGCGTAGAACGCGCTTTCGCCGCGGCGGTGGCGCACCGCGACGAGATGCTGCGGCAGATTCAGGCAGGACAGCCGCCGCAGGAGGTGTTTGCCGCCTTTGCCGGTCCCGGGCGGCGGGGGCGTTTGGGGCTGCGGCGTGCTCAAGGGTTCGGCGCTGCGGGCTCTGTCAGGGGGAAGTCGCCGCGCTCCATGCGGCGGTAGGCTTCGTTCCATGGCAGTCCGTTGACGTAGAGCTGCTTGACGATCGGCTTGCCGACGGGGCGCAGGATGAGCTCCGCACTCACGCGCAGTTGCGCGTGGGGGAAGTCTTCTTCCGGGTGGCTTTTCTTCCAGGCGCGGCGCATGTCGGCGTACTGCTCATCCACGTAGAATCGGAGCGCATCCGTCATCCCCACGTGGAAGGTTGCGGTGCAGGTGCCCTTTTCTTTGTGTTGCAGGGTGTTCTCACCTTGCTCCGGGGCAGCTTTCTCCGGCTCGTAGCAGAAATTGGAGGTGCCATATCCGCCCAGACGCAGCTCGCCTTTGCGGGGGCGGTCGGCGAGGCTGTTCGCAGCTTCCACGCGGGTGAGCTGCAGCCGTCCGTCGGTGTCGCAGCGGTAGAAGAGGGCAACGCGGGTGCCCTCCCATTGCGACCGGATCTGCTTGGCATCTTCGGTCGGCTCGGGGCGCAGGCTGCGCAGGTCGGGGGTGAATTGAGCCGCGAATTCCGGGTCGAAGGTGATGCTGCTGCCGATGATGGGGCTGTCGAGGGGGAGTTCGTGGCTGAGGAGGTTGATGCGCTCGTAGTGACCGCGCAGGAAGTCGCGGGGGTCGAAGGGGTCGCAGTCGGCGAAGGCGGTGGGGGCGGTGTCGCGCTCGTGGGTGCGGGCGGCGTATTGGCTGCCGAGCCAGACGACTTGGGCGGCGATGATGAGCAGGAGGAGAAGGAGCCGTGTTTTCATGGTGCGGGGCGGGTCGTTAGTCGTTCATGTGGCGCTGCAGCTTCTGCCGTTGGTTCCGGATGAGGTAGCCGCAGCCGAGCAGGAGGAGCCCCATGAGGATGAAGCCTATTCCGGTGTCGGTGAGCGAACCGAGGAAGTCGCACAGCATGGCGTAGGCGGCGAGGAGGATGAGGAGTCCGCCGAGGTTGATGCAGCCGATGCGCTGCGTTTTGCCGCCCATGAGCATCCAAAGTACTCCGTAGGCAAAGTAGCAGCCGAGCCGCAGCCATTTGAAGAGCTCGTTGTCAGGCGCGCTGAAGCCGAGGCAGACGGCAAGCAGCAGCAGGGTGCCGCCCGCGAGGGCTGCCCAGTGAGCCCACGCGATGCTGCGCGGTTTGAGCAGGGCGAGCAGCAGGCAGCCGCCGAAAGCCCAGACGTAGCTGTCCGCCGGGAAGACGTCGTGCGGGAAGAGGGGCCATGTGATGGAGAAGCCGCCGAAGAAGAGCAGCGCGGGGATGCGGAGCCAGGCGTAGTGGCGGTAAAAACCGGTGGCGCTGCGGGCATGCTCGGCGAGGATGCCGACGGCGAGGGGCGCGAGGAGGAAGAGGCAGCCCATGTAGGTGTTCTCGCTGAGCCCCAGCCCCAGGGGGGACTCTGCCGTCGGGGTGAAGAGGATGAAGCCGAGCAGGGTGGGGGTGGCGATGGCGGCGGCGAGCGCGAGCAGCCGCTGGCAGCAGAGGAAGGGGATGAGGATGAGCCCGAGCCAGAGGACGAAGAGGCCTTCTACCGGGGGGGATTGCAGCTGGAAGATTTGGGCGTAGAGGGCGACATCGGCTACCCACATGCCGCTGCCGAGGAAGCCGAGTGTTTCGCTGAGCACGGGTTGCTTGGTGCGGGTGGCGATGGCGGCTCCCCAGAAGCCGAGCAACAGGGCTATGCCGGTGCTCATTTTGGCGAGGTCGGGGATGCTGTCCCAGTTGGCGGCAATCAGGCTGATGATGCCGCAGAGGATGAGCCAGCCGGCGAGAAAGAGCAGGCAGAGGTGGAGCCACTTGTGCAGCCGTTGGCGCCGGTGGCGGAGGTGCTCGGCGATGGCGGCGGCTTGCTCGGGGCGGATGAGCCCGGCTTGCTCCAGCTCGCGGATGTCTTTGCGGTTCATCATAGGTCGGTATATTGGCATGCTGCGCGGGCGTGTGTCAAGCGCAAAAGGCACCGCTTGACAGCGCGCGAGCGGGCGGCTACAATGGGCGCGCTTATGGCGGAGGAGAATGCTGTGAACTTGAAGGGGGATGCTGCCCCGCAGAACCGGGAGTCGGTGGTGATGCCGCAGGCTCCCGGGGTGGAGAAGAGCCTGTTGTCCATGATGACCATCGACCCTGTGAACATTGTGTCGCAGTGCATCACGGAGGGGATGACGGGGGATTTTTTCTATGTCCCGGCGCACCGCATTCTTTGGGAGCTGTTCCGCGCGCGCTATGACAAGGGCTTGCCGCTGGATGCGACTTCGGTGGCGCAGGAGCTGGCCGACCACAACCGCTTGGAGGCGGTGGGCGGTCACGCGGG
>JBJEVL010000106.1:0-3073 GCA_051884335.1 Akkermansia sp.
CTGCAGGACCGCGGGCTCTGCTGGCACTACCAGCATGATCTCTTCCGCGAACTGCGCCGTCGTCCCCTGCGGTACTTCCGCCTCGGTTGCTGCGTGCGCGATATGGAGGAAGCGTCGGAGCACAACTGCGTCTACATCGCCGCCAAAGAAGGCGCCTGGCCGAATGCCTGGGTGCTGGATGCGTGGATGTGGAACGGCCGCCTGAAAGTCGATGATGCCCGCGAGCTCAGCCCCAAACGCTGGCGCGATCTGCCCGATGTCTGCCGGCAGCAGGAGCGTTATTACCCCGAAGGCCACACGTTCCCCATTGAACACTGGAGTATTTTGCGCGCGGCCGACGGCGAGTACCAACCCTACTGGGTCGACGAAACACGGCGCTCGGCGCAGTACCGCCGCATGTACGACAACATCCTGCGCGGCAAGACAGAGCATCCCGACAGTCCCACGAACTACTGATGAATGCGCTTCCTGCCAAATGCCTCTGCACACTGATGGGGCTGTACGCTGTACCGTGCCTGCTGAGCAGCTGCGCCACGGCACCTTCGCCCGCATGGGCAGACACCCCCGCGATTGCGGAAAAGCGGGAAGCCTTGGCGGATCAACTGCTGCAACTGACCAACGCACCGCTTCGCGAGCGAAAAGACGTGCAGGAGGAAGCACATTGGCTGGCCGACACCGCCTACAAAGGCGGCGCAGCGATTGCGCGCGTCAACCGCCCGCTCCTGCTCGGATGGTTCAACAACTTCCTCGTCAACTCCCGTTATTCCGTCCGCGAGCGCGGGCTGTGCTGGCATTACCAGCATGACCTCTTCCGCGAACTGCGCCGCCGCCCCCTGCATTACTTCCGGCTCGGCTGCTGCGTCATGGACTACCGCGAAGGCAGCGAACACCACTGCGTCTATATCTCCCCGCGAGGCAAGGGGCTCGAGCAATCAGTCGTCATCGATGCCTGGTGGTTCAGCGGCAAACTCAAGGTTTGGAAACGCAGCGACCTGGAACAGCGTGCCGTCACCGACGAACCCAACACCACCGCCTTCCTGGCCAAAACCTACCCCGAAGGACATCAACAGCCGATGGAACACTGGGCTAAAGTACGCCGCAGCACCGATATGTGCGACTATACCTACAGCGACAGCCCCGAGGGGCGCTCTTGCCGACAGGGGCAACTCATGCAGCAGTCCATGGAAGAAGGCCTGCGCCGCCGCAACGGGCAGGCGACCGACTACTAGCTTTACATTGCCCGCCGCTGACCTTACAATCCCCCCATGCAGATACCCACCCATGCCCGAAGCGTCGTCGAGCGTCTGGAACGCTACGGCTACGAAGCCTATGTCGTGGGCGGCTGCGTGCGCGACAGCCTCATGGGTCGCGAGCCGAAGGACTGGGATGTCTGCACCTCGGCGCTGCCCGAGGAAGTTCTGCGCGTCTTTCGCCGCTTCCACGTCATCAAAACCGGCCTGCAGCACGGAACGCTGACCGTCATGTCCGAGCATCAGCCCGTGGAAGTCACCACCTTCCGCACCGACGGCAGCTACAGCGACGGGCGCCACCCCGACAGTGTCTCCTTCGTGCCGCGCATCGAGGAAGATTTAGCGCGCCGCGACTTCACCATCAACGCGATGGCCTACACCCCCGAGCGCGGGCTCATCGACCTCTACGGCGGGCAGGACGACCTGCGCGCGGGGCTCATCCGCTGCGTCGGCGAACCCGATGCGCGCTTTCACGAGGACGGTCTGCGGCTGCTGCGCGCCCTGCGTTTTGCGGCGCGCTACGGCTTTGCGCCCGAGCGCGAAACCGGCTACGCCCTGCGCCGCAACCGCCATCTGCTGGAAAACATCAGCGCCGAGCGCATCCTGAGCGAGCTTCGCGGCATTCTGACGGGTCGGGACGTGCTGAGCATGCTGCTGGGCTTTCCTGAACTCTTCACCGCCGTCATCCCCGAGCTGGAACCCTGCATCGGCGCCCCGCAAAACAGCCCCTACCACTGCTACGATGTCTGGACCCACAGCGCCCACGCCGTGCAGGCAGCCCCTGCGGATGTCATCCTGCGCCTGACCCTCCTGCTGCACGACATCGCCAAACCCGCCTGCCGCAGCACCGATGCAGCGGGCATCGACCACTTTCACGGACACCCCGAGCAGGGCGCACAACGCGCCGACCGCATCCTGCGGCGGCTCAAGAGCGACAACGACACCCGGCGCGATGTCGTCACCCTCATCCGAGAGCACGACCGCCAACTGCCGCAGGATCTGCCCGCCATGCGCCGCCTCATCGGTCAACTCGGCCTGTGCAACACTCGGCGCCTGCTCGAGGTGCAGCGTGCCGACCTCGCTGCCCATGCCCCCGAGCATCGGGAAAGCTGGGCCGCCGACCTGCGCCGCGCCCAAGCCCTGCTGGCCGAGGCGCAGGACGAGCCCCCCGCCTTCAGCGTGGGCGATTTGGCCATCGGCGGGCGCGAGCTCATGCAGCTGGGGCTGGCACCCGGTCCCGGCATCCGCCGCCTGCTCGAGCAGCTGCTGCGCGAAGTGCAGGACGAACAGCTCGACAACAGCCCCGACGCCCTCCGCGAGCGCGCCCGACACCTCTTCACGAATCCCCCCCAAGCATGAACAACGACATTTCCGACAAATCCCGCGGCACCGCCATCTGCCTTTGGCTGCTGGGCTGCATCGGTATCTGCGGCATCCACCGCATCTATATCGGTCGCCCCATTTCCGGCTTTCTGCAACTGATTACCGGCGGACTCTTCTTTATTTGGCAGTTCATCGACCTCATCCTCCTGCTCTGCAACGCGCTGGAGGACGGTGAAGGCCGCGAGGCTGGTGGCGCTGATGCCGAAGCGCTCCGAGGCGACGATGCCCGCGACACCGAGCGAGCTGCGGTGGAACACGGCCAGCACGTAGACCGCGAGGGCGACCAGCCAGATCACCCAGGCGCGCCTCCGGCCGATGTCGTGGACCTGCTCCGGGGTCACTCCTCGCCCGCTCGGGGGGACCCCAGGGCCGCCGACAGCTCGGCGCGCGACGGCGGGTCGGCGCCCGGCCGGGAGACGTTGATCGCCGCGCCGATCGCG
>JBJEVL010000107.1:0-13774 GCA_051884335.1 Akkermansia sp.
CCTGTTGATCCTGCGGACTCTGCTGCTCCTGCTTGTCTTGCTGATCCTGCTGATCCTGCTGATCCTGTTGATCCTGTTGATCCTGCGGATTCTGCTGATCCTGTTGATCCTGTTGATCCTGTTGATTCTGCTTGTCCTGTTGATCCTGCGGATTCTGCTGATCTTGCTTGTCTTGCTGGTCCTGCTGATTCTGCTGGTCCTGCTGATTCTGTTGATCTTGCTGCTCCTGCTGTTTCAGGCGTTCGATTTCTTCCTCCAGACGGCGGATGAGCTCGTCGATGCGCTGCTTGTTGGTGGCGGCGGGGCGGAGCTCGGGTTGCAGCGCGAGGGCGCTCGCGTAGGAGCGGATATCGCGGCGCAGGCGCTCGACCATCCGCTCCAGGTCGGCGATGCCGGGGCCGCCGCCGTTTTCCTCGGCGGGGGCTTCGTAGAGCTGCCGCAGCTCGTCCAAGCTGTGGCGGGTGTTCGCGTTGCCGATGGCGTAGAGCGCGGCGGCCTGCATGGCGGGATCCTCATCCAGCAGCGCCGTCGAAAAATGTTCCTTGGCCTTGTCGATGTCCTGTGCGGTGGCGGCCAGCCCCGCGCGGTAGGCGCGCAGGGACTCGGCGGAGGGCGCCGCCGCAGCGGGCAGGCTCCCCGCCGCCGCGAGCAGCAGCAGGAGCGCGCTGCGGCGGGGCAGTCGCCACTCCGTCAGGCAGAGGATGCCGAGCAGGAGCGCCGCCAGCGCCGCCGCTGCAAAAGGCGCAAAGCGGTCGTTGGGCACCTTGTTGAGCGAGACGCGCTCCTCGTGCGCATCGAGCTTGCGGACGGTGCGCCGGGCAAAGGCCGCCAAGTCGGTGTTCGAGCCCATGGTGAAGTAGTCGCCGCCCGTGGCTTCGGCAAAGGCCTTCAGGGATGCGGTGTCGAGCTTGCTGATGACGTGCTTGCCCTCGGCATCCTGCCACAGGCCGTTGTCGCCCTGCGGGTCGGGGATGGCGCCGCCCGCCTCTGTGCCGATGCCCACGGTGATGACCAGCAGGTGCTTTTCCTTGGCCTCGGCGGCGAGTTCGCGGGCAGAGCCGACGGTTTCCTCGCCGTCGCTCAGCAGCACCACGGCGTTGGTGCCCTCGGGGGCGCTGCGCTCGAAGTCCTGCATGGCGCGGCGCAGTACGGCGCTGAAATCGGTACCGCCGGCGGCAGCCCAGCTGCGGTCGACCTGCTCCAGCGCTTCGCGCAGCGCCGTGTGGTCATAGGTGAGGGGCACCACGAGATCGGCGGAACCCGAAAAGACGATGAGCCCGATCTTGTCCTCCGGCAGGGCATCGATGAGCTCGTAGGCGGCGGCGCGCGCCTCCTCCAAGCGCGAGGGCGCCACATCCTGCGTCTCCATCGAGCGCGAGACATCGAGCGCCAGCAGCAGGTTGCGCCCCGTCGTCAGGGCTCCCGCCTCGCGGTAGCCGCAGATGGGGCGCGCCAGCGCCACGATGGCCAGCGCCAGCGCCAGCAGCACCAGCGCGCCGCCCGCGCGGCGGTGCCAGGGCGCGCGCCGCGTCACGAGAGCCGCCTCGTGCGCGGGGGAGACCAGCTGCCGCCACGCCGTGCCTTGGCGGCGGTGCCGCAACAGCGCCGCCACCGCCAACAGCAGCGGCAGAGCCAGCGCGCAGAGAACGTAGGGGTAGAGAAAACTCATGGTGCGGGGCGGGGAAGGGTGAAATGGAGCGCAAAGCCCAGCGTCAGCAGCAGCACCGCCAGCGCCAGCGGATAGGGGAAGAGTTCTTCGTAGCTCACGAGCGTGCGGCGCTTCGCCTCGGTTTTCTCCAAGCGGTTGATGTGGTCGAAAGCGCGCTGCAATTTCTCGCCGCTGCTGGCGTGGTAGTACTTGCCGCCCGTCATGTGGGCGATGTTTTTGAGGGTCTTGGAGTCGAAGGTGTCCACATCGGCGGTGTAGCGGGAGATGCGCTCATCGCGCCCGATGGCGATGGTGAAAATCTTGATACCCAGCTCGGCAGCCTGCTCAGCGGCCTCGGTGGGGGAGATGGAGCCTCGGTTGCTCACGCCGTCCGTGACGAGGATGATGACCTTGGACTTGGTTTCCTTGCGGGCGTGGAGGCGCGTGGCCGCCGCGGCGATGGCGGTGCCGATGGCGGTGCCGTCCTCCTCGATGTATCCGGCGCGCTCGCGCCCGAAGGCATCGGCAGAGGCGAGGTAGAAGCGCCCGATGATGTGCTCGAGCAGGCGGTGGTCGAGGGTGAGCGGGCTGCACAGCTTCGCCTTGCCGGCAAAGGCGACGAGGCCGATGCGGTCGTTGGGGCGCCCGTCGATGAATTCGTTGATGACGTGTTTGGCGGCAGTCAGGCGGTCGATGGGCACGCGGCGCGTGCGCCCGCGATCGTCCTGCACGGAGAAGAGCATGTCCTGCGCCGACATGGAGCCCGAGAGATCGCAGGCAATCATGATGTCGATGCCGCTGACTTTCTGCTCCTGGTGCTCATTGCGCCACTGCGGCCGCGCCAGCGCCAGCAGCAGGCAGAGAGCGGCGAGCAGGAAGAGCAGGGGGCCGACGCGCCCCGCCAGCGTGCGCGGGCGGCGCAGGGAGGCGGCGGCAAAGCGGATGGTGGGGTGCGCCACGGCGGCGGTGGTGCCCGTGCGGCGGCGCAGCAGGGCGGCAGGCAGCAGCAGGAGCAGCCCCCAGAGCCACTGCGGTGCGGCGAAGAGGAACTCGCGGGTCATGTCCGGCTCGGCGGCAAGGGCGAGCAGAGTCATGCCGCACCTCCTTCCTGTGCCTCGGCTCGGCTCCGATCCACCTGCACCAGCAGGCTGCGCGTGCGCTCGACGAGGGCGCGCGCCTCGCCCTGCCCCTGCTCGGCAGCGGGTGCGTACTTGTTGGCGGCCAAATCCTCCAGCAGCTCGCGGGTGCTGTAGCGGCAGCTCTCGGGGAGCGTCTCCAGCGAGTCCATGCGGCGGCTGAACTCCTCGTGCGTCTCGAAGAGCGCCGGATCCTGCGCGCAGCCTGCCAAATAGCTGCGGATGATGAAGGAGAGTTGCAGGCTGCAGGCGCGCAGGGGCGGCAGCTCGGCCGCCACCTCGTCCGTGCGGCGCAGTGCGAGCGCCAGAGGGGATTCCGGTTCGCCCGCCTGCCGGCGCTGCCGCCGGCGCCACAGCAGCAGCGCGACCCCCGCCAGCAGCAGAGCGAGCAGCAGCCCCGCCCCTGCCCAAAGCCAGAACGGCGACAGCCGCGCAAAGCTCTCGGCGGGCAGGTCGCCCTCCAGCTCGGGGATGGCATCGGGGATGGAAAGGGTGGGGGGCATGTCAGCGGGTCAGGTAGCGGCTGCGGCGCGCGAAGAGCGCGCGCAGCTCGGGGATGAAGTCGCGGGTGGTCAGCAGGTCGAGCGCATCGATGCCCAGCTGGGAAAACACGCGCTGCCATTCGGCGCGGTGCGCCTGCACGGCGCGCGCATGGCTCTCGAGCAGGGCGGGGTCGTTGAGGTCGCCCTCCCACAGCTCGCCGCTCTCGGGGTCGCGGAAACGCACCGCCCCCACCTCGGGCAGATGCAGCTCGCCGGGATCCGCCAGGCGGATGGGGATGAGCTCGTGGCGGAAATTGAGTTGGCCGATGGCCTCCTTGTCCGGGCGCATCAGGAAATCGCTCAGCATGAGCACCAGCACGCGCTTGCGCTGGGTGCGGATGATTTCGGCCGCGACATCCGCCGCGCTGTCATCGGGCTGCCCCTCGGGGGCGGCGAGAATCTCGCGCACAATGCGGCGGCACTGCGTCATACCCTTGGCGGGCGGCAGGTAGAAATGCGGGCGGCAGCCATAGAGCAGCAGCCCCACCTTGTCGCCGTTGAGTGCGCCGCTGTAAGCCAGCACGGCGGCGATGCGGGCGGCGTACTCCCGCTTGGTGTCGGCGGCGGCGGCGCTGGCGTAGCTCATGCCCGCGCTGGTATCCACCGCCAGCAGCAGCGCCTGCTCGCGCTCCTCGCGGAAGGTGCGGACATAGGGCGAGCCCGTGCGCGCCGTCACCTTCCAATCAATGAAGCGGGGCTCATCGCCGGGCGTGTACTCGCGGAACTCGTGGAAATCGAGCCCCTGACCCCGGAAACCCGAGCGGTACTGCCCCGCAAAGGTCGCCGTGGTGAGCCGACGCGCCTGCAGCTCGATGCGCCGCACCCGCTGCATGATGTCCTGTACCTTGTCCATGCCGAGCGGCGGTGCCTCTTAGGGAACGGGCACCTTGGAAAGAATGCTGTCGATAACGTTGTCGCTGGTCTTGTCGGCCGCCTCGGCCTCGTAGGAGACGAGGATGCGGTGGCGCAGGATGTCGTGCGCCAAGTCCTTGACATCCTGCGGGGTGACATAGCCGCGGCAGCGCGTGAACGCCAGCGCCTTGGAAGCCAGCGCCAGATTGATGGAGGCGCGGGGCGAGGCTCCGGCGCGCACCAGCCCCTCCATGCGCGGGTCGAGGCGCTCGGGCTTGCGGGTGGCGCGCACGAGGTCGACAATGTAGCGCTGCACGGCGGGGTCGATGAAGATGGCGTTCATCAGCGCGCGGCTCTCCTCCAGCTCCGCCACGCTGACAACGGGGGCGGTGCGGGGGGCGGCCTCCGTGTTGCTCATCATTTCCAAAATCTTGAGCTCCTCATCGCGGTCGGGGTAGTCCACCAGCACCTTGAAGAGGAAGCGGTCGAGCTGTGCCTCGGGCAGCTGGTAGGTGCCCTCCTGCTCGATGGGGTTCTGCGTGGCGAGCACCAGAAAGGGATTGGGCAGGGGGTAGGAATGCTCGCCCAGCGTCACCTGGCGCTCCTGCATGGCCTCCAGCAGCGCGCTCTGCACCTTGGCGGGCGCGCGGTTGATTTCGTCGGCGAGGATGAGGTTGGCGAACACCGGACCCTTCTTGGGCGTGAAGCGGCGCTCATCGGGGTTGTAAATCATGGTGCCCAGCAGGTCGGCGGGCAGCAAATCGGGCGTGAACTGGATGCGCGAGAACGCCGCCTGCATGGTGCCCGCCAGCGCCTTGACGGAGAGGGTCTTGGCCAGCCCCGGCACACCCTCCAGCAGCACATGCCCCTTGCAGAGCAGGCTGAGAATGAGGCGGTTCACCAGTTCCTGCTGCCCCACGACCACCTTGGCCATTTCGCGCTTCACCTCGCTGACCCAAGCGGACTTCTGCGCAATCTGCTCGTTGAATTCGTGTGTGTTCATTGTGTTTCGTCTATACTACACCATCGCGCGGGCTCGGTGCAAGCCCCCATGCCATGGTTGACACACTGCGGCGGCGCCGCGTTCAAAACCGCCGAGGGGCGAAAAGAGGCACCCCCCTGTCCGCGTGGCGAACAGGGGGATGTCGAACAGGAGACGACATGCGTTGTCGGGAGTCGCAGCCGTTTTGCTGCGGCTCACGCACCTGCGGTGCCTCAGCGCATGTCGAGCACGGGCACCAGCAGCGGCTCATCCGGGCCGATGTAGCGCGAGAGCGGGCGGAAGAGCGTGTTGTCCTCCAGCTGCTCCAAAATCTGCGCCACCCAGCCGGCCGAGCGCGCAATGGCAAAGACCGTGGTGAACATGCGCGTGGGGATGCCCAGGCTGTAGTACACCGTCGCGGAGTAGAAATCCACGTTGGCGTTGAGGTTCTTGCGGGCGCGCATCATCTTGGCGATCATGTCGCTCATGCGGATCCACTTGGGCTCGCCGATGGTCTGCGTCAGGCGGATGGCAATGCGGCGCAGCTGCGGCGCGCGCGGGTCGAGGGTCTTGTAGACGCGGTGCCCCATGCCGAAGATTTTTTCGTGGCGCGCCAGCTTCTCGTTGATGTAGGACTCCACGTTGTCCTCATCGCCGATTTCCTTGAGCATCTCGATGACCGCCTCGTTGGCGCCGCCGTGCAGCGGCCCCTTGAGGGTGCCGATGGCGGTGGTGATCGCGCTGTACATATCCGACAGCGTGCTGGCCGTCACGCGGCTGGCGAAGGTGGAGGCGTTCATGCCGTGGTCGGCGTGCAGGATGTAGGCCACATCGAGGATGTGCGCCTCGTCGGGGTCGGGCTCCGTGCCCTTGAGCAGCCAGAGGAAATGCTCCGCCTCGCCCAAATCCGTGCGGATGGGCGGCAGATCCAGCCCTTGGCAGATGCGGTAGTAGTAGGCCGCCATCACGGGGATTTTCGCGATGAGCGACAGACCGATTTCCTTCATCTGGCTCGGATCCTTGGTGCGGTCGTCATACATGCCGAGCATGGAGACGGCCGTGCGCAGCGCGCTCATGGGGCGCGCGGTCTTGGTGGCGCTCTTGAAGAAGTCCAGAATGGGCTGCGGCAGTTCGCGGTCGTTGCGCAGGCGCTGGTTGAGCCCGTCGAGCTCCTCGCGGTTGGGCAGACGCTTGTTGAGCAGCAGGTAGATAATCTCGGAGTAGGTGCAGAGGTCGACCAAATCCTCGATTTCGTAGCCGCAGTAGAGCAGGCGCCCCTCTTCGCCGCGCACATCGCTCAGCCCGGTCTCATTGGCAATGACGCCCTTGAGTCCCTTGGTGAAGATTGGCTGCCGGGGGGATGGTATCTCGTTCATGTCCGTGCGGAAAAGCTCGGTCAGGAAATGCGCGCCGTTCAGCCGCGGGCGTACCACGCATCCGTCAGCTCGCCGAACTGCTGCAGCTCGATGTCCTCGCGGGCATCCAGCCAGCTCTTGACGGCGGCGCGCTGAGCCTCGCTTGTCTGCGTAGGATCGACGGCTCTGGCGATGATGGCGCAGCCGCTGTCGGTGATGTTGCCCTCGCAGTTGAGCCCGTTGGCCTCGATGCAATCTTCGATCAGCGCTCGGAGGAAAGCCTCGCACTCGGGCGCGTTCACATCACCCTTGTAATCAAAGGAGAACTCAAAGCAAAGCTCGCGGAACTCTCCCACACGGTATTTCTTGCGGAGTCTTTTCTTCATATGCGCGCTTACTATAGGCAAAAAGCCCCCCTGCTGTCAAGCGCGAACGACAGACGGCGGTGCTTTATATGGGGTCGCCGGGCGTGCCGACTGCACGCACAAGCGGCTCGGCACCTGCGTGCCGAGCCGCTGCGGAAATATGCTTGGAACAAGCGCCGGGGCTTACTTGCCGAAGTAGCGCTTCAGCAGGCCGTCGAAGCCGCGACCGTGGCGAGCCTCGTCCTTGGCCATCTCGTGCACGGTGTCGTGGATGGCATCGTAGTTGAGCTGCTTGGCGCGCTTGGCGATCTCCAGCTTAGCGGCGCAGGCGCCCTGCTCGGCAGCGGCGCGCATGGAGAGGTTCTTCTCCGTGCTGGGGGTCACCACCTCGCCCAGGAGCTCGGCAAACTTGGCAGCGTGCTCGGCTTCCTCGAAGGCATAGCGTTTGAACGCCTCAGCCACCTCGGGGTAGCCCTCGCGCTCGGCCACGCGGCTCATCGCCAGGTACATGCCGACCTCGCAGCACTCGCCGTTGAAGTGGTCGCGCAGCCCCTTGAGTACGATTTCATCCACGCCCTTGGCCACACCTACTTCGTGTTCGCAGGCGTACTCCTTGGCACCCTCCGTCTCCACAACTTCCTCCCAGACTTCGGGGCCCTCGGCATTGCAGACGGGGCAGGGGAAAGTGGGGACATCTTCGCTCTCGACAATTTCACCGCAAATGGTGCAACGATACTTTTTCATCTTGGTGTTCAGGTATTGGTTTTGATCAGGAATGAGGCGGAAGCAACACCTCCGCCCATTGTTGTGGAGACTATACCTCGGTGTTTTTGAGTTAGTCAAAACTAATTTCCTTTGCTTCACAAGATGACACGCAGCGGCGCATCTGCGGTGTCGCTGTAAGGGTCGCGCCTGATGGTGCAACTTGCAGAATAACCTTTTGTGAAACTTTATTATTGTCAAGGGAAAAGCTCTGTGATAATGTTCTCCTCGAGGAGGGGGGAGGGTGCCGTCTCTTCCCTCCGAAAAACGAGGTCGGAGACACGATGAGCCGAGATGCTGTCACGCTGCGGAAGATGAGCGGTGCGTTCGGGCTGTTTGCCTGTGCGTTCCTCCTTTCGTCCTGCCAGACCTGCGGCAGTATCTTGGGTTATTTTCTGCGGCTGCCGTTCAATCTTTTGGATGCTTTTATCCCCTGATCGTGATGAATCAACTTGTTGCACTGATTTCTTGTGTCGCCGCTGCGGCGGTTCTCGTTTCCTGCCAGGGAACGGACAGCCGGGCGGTTTCCATGAACTATTCCGATGCGGTGGTGTGTCTGGCGCAGGTGGATCCTGCGTACCGTGGCTATTTCCGCAGTCAGGAGGGCGGCAGTTACAGCCGCGATGAGCAGCGCAAGGCGATTGCCGCCGCCGTGCAGACCTCGCGCACGCCGGTGCCGAGCTATGCACCCGAGCGGCGACTGGCCACGCGCAAGGCAACGACCGCTTCCCGCAGTCGCGCGGTGGCGAGCTCCCGCAGCCGAGCCGCCGCGAGCAAGCGCTCTCTGGCAAAGAACCGCGTCAAGGCTGCGCCCAAGAGCAAGGCTGTGGCGCGCAGCAAGAGCAGCAAAAAGGCGCTGGCGGGCAACAACAAGAAGCGCCGCCGCGGTTGAGAGACGGCCGGGCTGAAGGGAGACTATGTTCCGGCAGCTGCTAGGCTTCGTTTTTCTGCTGGGTTCGCTCTGGGCGGCGGAGCCGCGTCCGCGCGCCATCGTGCTGTTCTATGCGGATGATTTGGGCTTTGCGGACACATCCGCCTACGGCTGCGCGCGCGTGCCCTGCCCGCACATGGAGCGCCTGGCCGAGCAGGGGCTGCTCTTTACCGATGCCCACAGCACCCATTCCGTTTGCACCCCCTCGCGCTACTCGCTGCTCACGGGCGAGTATGCCTGGCGGCGGCGCGGCACGGGCATCCTCCCCGGCGATGCCAAGCTCATTCTGCCGACGGAGGCCGAGCGCCCCTCGCTGCCGGCGCTTCTGCGCCGCGCGGGCTACCGCACCGCCGTCATCGGCAAGTGGCACCTGGGCTTGGGGCGGGGCAGCGAGCCCATCAACTGGAATGCTCCCATCGCCCCCGGACCGAACGAGGTGGGCTTTGACCACGCGTTCATCATGGCAGCCACGGGCGATCGCGTGCCCTGTGTGTTTCTGCGCAACGGCTGTGTGGTGGGGGCGGATCCGGCCGACCCCATCGAGGTGAGCTACCGCACCCCCTTTGCGGGCGAGCCGCTGGGCAGCACGCATCCCGAGCTGCTCAAGCCCTACGCGCACAGCAAGGGCCCCCAACATAACGGCGCCATTGTGGACGGCATCCCGCGCATCGGCTTCATGCGCGGCGGGCGCGCCGCGCTGTGGAAGGACCAAGACATCGCCGACCGCCTCACGGACGAAGCGATCGCCTTCATCGCGGACTGCGCGCGGCGCCAGCAGCCGCTTTTCCTCTACTTCGCGACCAATGATATTCATGTGCCGCGCGACCCGCACCCCCGCTTTGTCGGGCGCAGCGGGCTGGGGATTCGCGGCGATGTCACCGTGCAGCTGGATGCCTGCCTGGGGCGGCTGCGCGCCGCGCTGGAGGCGCACGGCTACGCAGACTGCCTCATCATCCTGAGCTCGGACAACGGGCCCGTCATCGACGACGGCTACGACGACGGCGCCCTGCGCGATTGCGCGGGGCACAACCCCGTGGCGCCCATGAGCATGGGGCGCGTGCACGACGGCAAGCTGGAGGGCGGCAAGTACGGCATCATGGAGGGGAGCACCCGCGTGCCGCTGATTGTCTGCTGGCCGGGCCACACCCGCTGCGGGCGCTCGGCGGCGCTGGTGAGTCAGGTGGACTGGGCGCGCACGCTGGCGGAGCTGGCGGGCGCGCCGGTGCCCGAGGGCGCTCTGCCCGACAGCCGCAACTGCCTGCCCGCCCTGCTGGGGCAGGATGCCGTCGGCGTGCCGGAGCTCATCGAGAGCAACAACGGCGGCTGCCTCGCCATCCGCCGCGGGCGCTACAAGTACTACCGCCGCGGCGACACCGAGCACCTCTACGACCTGGGGAAAGACCTCGGCGAGCAGCACAACCTGGCGGCGGAGCAGCCGGAGCTGGCGGCGGAGCTGCGCGCCCTGCTGCACGAGCGCACGGCGGGCAAAGCCGCCCCCTAATCCCCGCGGACGGCGAGACAGCCGGGGCAGTTGCGCACGAGGTGTTGCGGGGCGATTTCGACAAGCTCGGGGATGCGGTCGGTCAGGCAGAGCTCCGGCGCTCCCACGAGGTTGCGGGGGCGGAAGGCGCAGCCGCGCACGGGCTCGCGCAGGGTGGGCGACAAGCCCGGGATGGTGGGCAGTCGCTGCCCGACGGGGTGCGTGCCGGGGATGGAGGCCATCAGCGAGCGGGTGTAGGCATGGCGCGGGTGCGCCAAGAGCTCGGCGGCGGGCGCGCTCTCCACGATACTGCCTGCGTACATCACCTGGATGCGGTCGGCGTAGGCCTTGACGACGCCCAGGTCGTGCGTGATGAGGATGATGGCGGTGCCCAGCTCGCGCTGGCGCTCGCGCAGCAGGTCGAGCACCTGCTTCTGCACCGTGACATCGAGGGCGGTGGTCGGCTCGTCCGCAATGAGAATCTCCGGGCGGGTGATGAGCGCCATCGCAATCATCACGCGCTGGCGCATGCCGCCCGAAAACTCGTGCGGGTAGGCGGCGGCGCGCTTCTCCGGCTCGGGGATGCCCGTGCGCGCCAGCTCCTCCACCGCCGCGCGCCGCGCCTCGCGCCGGCTCATGCCGCGGTGGATGATCAGCGGCTCGGCTACCTGGTCGCCGATGCACATGCAGGGGTTCAGGCTCGTCATGGGATCCTGAAAAATCATGGAGATGCGCCGCCCGCGCAGCGCGGCGAGCCGCTTCTCGCCCGCGTGCAGCAGTTCGAGCCCGTCGAAGAGCGCGCGCGATTCGGGAGCATACTCGGCGGGCGGCGTGGGCAGCAGCCCCATGAGCGCCGAGCAGGTGACAGACTTGCCGCTGCCGCTCTCGCCCACCATGCCGAGCGTCTCGCCCGCCGCGAGCTCGAAGCTCACATCGTTGACGGCGTAGACGGGCCCCTGATGGGTTCGGAAGGTGACGCTGAGGTGGCGGACAGAGAGGAGGGACATGGCGGGGGAGAAATCAGCAGCGTTTGAGGGCGAAGCTCAGCCCCGAGAGCGGAGCCTGCTCCATGTGCAGCGCGCGGCAGAGGCAGCGCAGCAGCACCAGCGAGGCGGCGGCATCGAACAGCGCATCGTGCCAGCGGCGCTCGGGCACCATCGCCCGCACCTCGTCGGCAATGCCCAGCGCCCCGCACAGGCTGCCCAAGGCGTAGTCGCCCGCTTGGGGCAGGGCGCGGCGCGCCAGCGCCAGCGTGTCGAGCCAGGGACCGAAACCGTGCCCGGGGAAGCGGCGCAAAAAGCGCTGCTCCGTGCCGGGGTTGTGCCCCAGCACAACGGCGCCGCCGAGCAGCTCGCGCAGCTGCGGCCACAGCGCCTCGTAGCGCGGCGCGCCGCGCAGCTGGGCGGCGCCGATGCCGTGCACCCGCGATGCGCTCCAGTGCACGGCGTGCGTGGGCGCAATGTAGGACACAAAGCAGCGCGGCGCGGCAAACAGATGCTCCACCCGCACAATGCCCACCTGCACGGGGCAATCCGTCTCGCCGGGTGCCGCCCCCGCGCTCTCAAAATCAATGGCAGCGAACGGCAGCTCCGCCAGCGGGCGCGTCTCAGGCGCCGCCGGGAGTTCTTCCTCGGGTGCAGGGGCTGACGCGGGGGTGCTCATCGCCGCGCCCATGCCTGCGCCTGCCGCATCTCGGCGCAGAGCGCCTCGTAGTCGCAGCAGAGAAAACGCCCCTCGCGGTACAGCTCGCGCCCGTCGACCACCGTCAGCTTATTCTCCAGCCCCGTGGCGGCGTACACCACGTTGGACACGATGTTGTGCACGGGCTGCATGTGCGGCTCCTCCAGCGAGAGGGCGATGAAATCCGCCTTCATGCCCGGCTCCAGCGTGCCGATGAGCGGGTCGTGCAGCACCGCCGACCCGTGGCGCGTCGCCATGTCGAGCACCAGCTGCGCGGGGCAGGCGGCGGGGTTCAGCGCATCGACCTTGTGCAGCAGGGCAGCCACATACATCTCGCGCAGGATGTTCTGCGCGTTGTTGCTGGCGGGGCCGTCCGTGCCCAGCGCCACCGGCACGCGGTTGCGCAGCATGGCCTCCACCGGCGCCACCCCGCTGGCGAGCTTCATGTTGCTGGCGGGGTTGTGCACGGCGCCGCAGCGGTGCTCCGCCAGGATGGTGATGTCATGCGCATCGACCTCCACGCAGTGGAAGAACACCGAATCCGCCTGCAGCAGCCCCAAGCTCTCGCAGTAAGGCACCGGGCGCAGACCGTGCTCCTTCAGGCAGGAGGCCGTCTCGCTCTTGGTCTCCGCCAAGTGCATGCCGAAGAGCGAGCCCGTCTCCGTCGCCAGCTCGCGGCAGCGGCGCAGCAGCGCGGGATTGGTGGTGTAGGGCGCGTGCGGCAGCACCGCCTGGCGCAGGCGCGGGTGGTTGCGCCAAGCATCCGCCTGTGCGCGCACCAGCTCGGCGTAGGCATCCTCATCGCGGCAGGCCTGCGTGGGAAAATACTGCGTGATACTCTCGCCCAGCACCCCGCGCAGCCCCATCGCATCCGCCGCGCGGAACACGCTGCGCTCGTGCATGTACATGTCGAAGAAAGCCGTGGTACCCGTGCGCAGCATCTCAGCCATGCTGAAACGCGCCCCCAGCTCCACCAGTTCGGGGGTCAGCTTAGCCTCCTGTGGGAAAATATCCTGCTGCAGCCAGTCCATGAGCGCCTTGTCGTCCGAATAGCCGCGCAGCAGGCTCATGCTCACATGCGTGTGCGCGTTGATGAGCCCGGGCATGAGCACCGCCTTGCCCAGCTGCACCTGCGCCGCATCGGGGAACATCACCTCCAGCAAATCGCGGTGCCCCACGCTGACAATGCGGTTGCCCTGCACCACGAGGGCAGCCTGTTCGATGATATCGCGGGCATCATTCTGAGTAATCAGGTAATCGGCAGCGTAGAGTGTTTGAGCGTCAGACATGGCAGAGAGAGGAAAGAGAGAACAGCATCAGCGCCAGAAGAGCAGGGCACAGGCGACCATCGCCGCCCCGTACAGCGCACCCGCCGCCGCCAGCGCGCGGAACAGCCGCGGGCGCAGCGCCAGCCACTCCACGGCATCGCGCCACAGCCACGGCCACGCCACCCAAAACATGGCCGCCGTGAGCGCGGGGTAGCACCACAGCGGGATGAGCAGGCGCGTCAGCGGCTCCTTGAGAAAAGCCGCGCTCAGCGGGATGATCGCCGCCAGCAGAATGAACAGCCCCAGCGCCCGCGCGAAGAGGTTGGGCTTGACCATCGTCGAGAGCACGAACCACACCACGGGGCAGAGCAGCAGCAGGATGCCGCGCGCGCCCTCGAACTCGAACAGCGGCATGCGCAGCGGATTGGCGGGGTTGTTCCACAGCAGCAGCGCCACCCAAATCATGTCCACCCCCAGCAGCGCCTGCCCCGCCGCCGTCGAGCGGTGCGACGCGCGCAGCAGCGCCATCGCGCGGCTCGGCTGCCAGCACGCGAGGGCATGCAGCAGCAGCAACAGGAGCCCCATCGCCAACCCCGTCTCGAACAGGGGCAGCGCCTCGTACAACTGGATGGCACTATTCAGCATAAAGCGCAGACATCCTACCGCCTCCGCGCCGCCAACGCAAGCGCAAAGCACGCCAGCGCCCCGCGGTCGCCGCGGCGCGCATTGCCTCAAAAAAAAACGCACCGAAGCAGGGGAAGCAAGAAAACGCC